>JALHIE010000045.1 GCA_022840285.1 Porphyromonadaceae bacterium | reverse complement strand
AAAGGTTCCCCGACGTAAAATCGCTGGCTAAGGCACCGGAAGATGAGGTACTGAAGACCTGGCAAGGATTGGGTTATTACTCCCGTGCAAGAAACCTGCATGCGGCGGCCAGGCAGGTTATGGAGCAGTTTGGCGGTATTTTCCCCTCATCACACAACGAGATTCTTTTGCTCAAGGGCGTTGGAGAATATACGGCAGCGGCCGTTGCATCCATCGTTTTTGGGCTACCCTATCCCGTTGTTGACGGAAATGTTTACCGGGTGTTGTCGCGGCTGTTTGCCATTGAAGAACCGATAGATTCCGCTAGCGGGAAGAAACTCTTTGCCGAAACGGCAACATCCATTCTAGACCGACAAGATCCGGGCAATCACAACCAGGCCATAATGGAGCTGGGCGCACTTGTTTGCACGCCCAGGCTTCCCCGATGCCAGGAATGTCCGTTGCAAGCCTCTTGCCTGGCTTTCGAGAGAAACGACGTATCCCGCTTTCCCGTAAAGAAAGGGAAAACGATCCAAAAAGCCCGCTACTTCAATTATTTCCATATCGAACAAAACGGATATACATTTATCAAGAAAAGGGAGCGTGCAGACATCTGGAAAAACCTGTACGAGTTTCCACTGATCGAAACTGAAGCGCAATCCGACCTGTTCAAACTACAGTCTGATCCCCAATTTTCTACTCTTTTTCAACCTGTTGGAGAGATTTTCTTCCAGCATAAACTTCGGATCAGGCACGTGCTGTCGCACCGGATCATCCACGCCGATTTTTATCGGGTAGAGCTTAGCGGACAAAAAAGTTCCGGTCTGGAGGAGAGATTCATTAAAATAACGCCCGCATCCATCCCGGAATATCCGGTATCGCGGCTGATCCAGAAATATCTCGAAACAATTTACCGGTAAAACTTGCCGGATCCAAAATAATCACTAATTTTGCTTTGAATTGATTTATTTAGTTAAACCAAATTTTTTTAAGCTATGTCGGTAAATAAAGTTATTTTAGTAGGAAATGTAGGGAAAGACCCGGAGATCAAGTATTTTGACAACGACAACGTTAAGGCAAATTTCCCTTTGGCAACCAGCGAGAGAGGATACACGGCAGCAAACGGGACACAGGTTCCCGAACGTACGGAATGGCACAATATTGTTTGTTGGAGAGGATTGGCACAGATAGTAGAAAAATTTGTGAAAAAAGGAACACAATTGTATATCGAGGGAAAGATCCGTTCACGTTCGTATGACGATCAAAACGGTGTAAAAAGATACATCACCGAAATCTATGCCGATAACGTAGAGATGCTCAACCGCAGAACCGGTTCGGGAGAAGGCCCGGGTTTTCAAAACGATAAACACGACACTTCTTACAACGATCCGGTAGATCTGAGCGATAATTCTGAAACAGATGACTTGCCGTTTTAAAAAAACATCGTAATTTTGCAGAGAATGTTTTGTGCTTAAGTGACGGAAGTCCGATGACGGACGAGAGAAGTTTTCGCTTCCCGGCTCTCTTAGGCACAAACCGTTCTCTTTTGTTTCACTAAATTTCCCCCCCCCTTGGATCCTGATCCTCTTTCGTTGATATATCCTGAAGTACAAGCAGCCGCGCTCTCGGCTGTCGACTATATGTTGATTGTGCTCACCCTGATACTTACGTTCATCAATGCGATTATTTCCGGCGCTGAAATCGCATTTTTCTCTTTCAATCCGGAAGAGACCGAAGAGATCCATACCGATACAGCCCCGGCATCCGTACGTGTTTCCCACCTGCTCCTGAACCCGGAAAAACTGCTGAGTGCTATTGTTATCTCATACAATACCCTGAACATAACGCTTGTCACGCTGCTCTTCTACCTGTTGAACCTTATCCCCTACTTTTCGGGCAGCAACAATAAAATTATTCTCGAGCTCCTGTTTATCATCGCTTTCATACTCTTCTTCGTAGAGATTCTCCCGAAAACTTACGCTTCGCAACGATCGCTGACTTTCGCCCGTAACCACTCCCGGTTTATCCAAATCCTGAACATACTGATGAATCCTTTTTCTTCGTTGCTGGTAAGAACAAGCCACATCTTCAGCAAAAGCGTTATTCGGAAAAAGTACGAAATATCGATGGACGATCTATCCAAGGCGCTTGAAATCACATCGGGTGAAATTACCCAGGAGCAGGAAAAGGACATGCTCGAGGGCATTATCCGGTTCAAGGACAAAACGGTTGAGGATATTCTGGTATCACGAAGCGATATGGTGGCCATTGATATTACCACTTCGTTCAGGGAGGTCATCCGTTTTATTGTGGAAGCCGGTTTTTCACGTATTCCTGTTTTCGAAGAGAATCCCGACAACATCAAAGGTATTCTGTATGTAAAGGACCTGTTGCCGCACCTCATTAAAACGGATAATTTTCGCTGGCAATCGCTGGTCCGTCCCGCCTATTTTGTACCCGGAACAAAGCGGATCGATGACCTGCTGGAGGAGTTCCGGGCCAACAAGAACCACATGGCCATTGTGGTGGACGAATATGGCGGCACCACCGGACTGGTTACCATGGAAGATATTCTGGAGGAGATCGTTGGTGACATCAGCGATGAGTACGACGAAGAGGCAAAGCCTTTCTATACCGTTGCTCCGGACGGCTCCTATATTTTTGAGGGGAAGACATCACTCGAGGATTTCATCGAAGTTACCGGCGTTCCGGAAAGGGATTTTGAAAAACTGCTGGAAGATGCCGACACCATTGCCGGATTGATGCTCGAACTAAAAGGCGATTTTCCCAAACGCAAGGAGCTGGTGGAGTTCAAAAGGTACGGATTTCAGGCGGAAGAGATGAGCAAACGACGGATTGTGAAAGTCCGGTTTATACCTCCTAAAGGGGAAAGCGGCTAAACCATGCTTCTACGCAAGGAACATATCGATGGGGACGGTCTTATCGGCATAGGGAAGATAACCGATAATCACCAGGCCTTACTCCGTTCGCTGCCTCAAACACAGCAGCGAGCGGCAGAGGAATATGTTTCAAAAATGCGTTCAGAAAGAAGGGTTATCGAATGGCTAACCACCCGGGTTTTGCTGTTTGAGCTTCTGGGCGAAGAAAAAATTATCGACAACCGACCCGACGGAAGACCATTTTTAAAGGACGGCTCTTATAAAATAAGCATCTCCCACACGAAAGAGTATGCAGCTGTTTTGTTGCATAAACAATATTCCGTTGGAATTGATGTGGAGACCATTTCGGAACGGGTGAAGAAACTGGCTGACAAGTTTATTTCGGAGAACGAGTATATTGATCTTTCGCAACAGGTAATCCATCAACTCCTGCACTGGTCAGCAAAAGAAACCGTGTTTAAAATGATGGAGGAAAGCGAAATCGATTTTAAGGAACACCTCCATGTCCACCCTTTTCGCCCCGGAGAGAAAGGTGTTTTTCAAGCCAGCGAATCAAAAACCCTTCGACAAAAAACGTTCCAAATCCACTATGAGGTGCTTCCTGACGCGGTCTTAACCTGGGCGATGGACAGATAAAGCTATTTCATCGTCATTCAAAGACAATCCACCCCTATCCACTAAAAACCGGATTACCTTTATCACTTTTTCTGCAGGGAAACCCGGTACGGACTTCAGCAAATCATCTAACCGCTGAGGGGAAACTGTGTTTAAGGATTCGGCAAGCAACGTTTCAATCTCGCTGAACTCATAATTGGTCAACCCGGTTTCCGTTTTTTTCAGGCAGATGTCGCAGTGACCGCAATCTTTCGGATTTTGTTCATCGAAATAGATCAAGAGCATCCTGCTGCGGCAAGCTTGTTCGTTTTCGGCATAATCGGCCATTGAAACAATTCTTTTTTCGAATCGCTTCTTACGCTCTTCGTAAACCGATTTGGGTATGGAAACAAACTGCGTATCTTCACGCGAAGTGGTATAAACGATGAAAGGTGTTTTCTTTTGCGGCACATAATGCACAAAACGGAGTCTGGCCAGGTGAACGAGCATCTGATAGACTTCGTCACGCGTCTTCCCCAACCGGGTGGCCAGCATAGCCTCGTCGATGTAGACATCATCCGAAAAAACACCGGTATAGTTCCTGAGGATGGCGTGAATCAACTCGTCATAGTCTTTCGACAGGTTCAACGAATAGAGCTCGTCTCGAAAAACCAAAAACCTTATCCGCGAACGGGCATCTACCTCTTCGGTATACTCAATGTATCCTGCCAGTTCAAGAATTTTTAGCGCATGATGCGTCTGGAGGCGAGCAAATTTAAAGACGTGACAAAACTCATGCAAGTTAAAATCGTAAACGTGACTGGCTCCCGAACCGACAGCAACCTGAAAGTAATTGCCCAACGCCTCGTAAACCCTCACGATAAATTCTTTCCGGGGGAAAGAATCTGAAATCCGCTTTTTAAGCTTGATGCTATCTACTTTCGAGTACAGTACAATAGCGTAAGAGCGTTCTCCGTCGCGCCCGGCACGTCCGGCCTCCTGATAATACTCTTCCAGCGAGTTGGGCAGGTCCATATGAATAACCAGCCTCACGTCGGGCTTATCGATACCCATTCCAAAGGCATTGGTTGAAACAATGACGCGGCACTCACCCGTTTTCCACGCATTCTGCTTGTATACTTTTTCTTCGTGCGATAATCCCGCATGGAAAAAGTCGGCCGACATTTTTGATTTTTGTAAAGCAACCGCAATCTCTTTCGTTTCCCGCCGGCTGCGCACGTAAACAATGCCCGAACCCCTTACCGATTTTAAGATATGGATAAGCTCCGACGTCTTGTTTTCAGCAGATCGAACCACATAAGTGAGGTTTTCACGCTCAAAACTTGTCCTGAAGACGTTTTTCTCCTGGAAATGCAATTTCTCCTGGATATCATCCGCTACTCCGTGTGTGGCTGTTGCCGTAATCGCCAGTACAGGCACATTCACCAGGCTCTCGCGAATATCCGCGATCTTCAGGTAGGAAGGTCGAAAATCGTACCCCCACTGAGATATGCAATGGGACTCATCCACCACCAGCAGGCAAATGTTCATGGCCCGGATCTTTGTCAGAAAAATTTCGGAAGAGAGCCTTTCAGGGGAGATATACAGGAATTTATAATCACCGAAAATGCAGTTTTCAAGAGCAGTGAGAATCTCGTCGCGAGACATCCCCGAATAGACTGCCGTTGCTTTTATCCCTTTTTCCCGAAGATTGTCGACCTGGTCTTTCATTAACGCGATCAACGGCGTTACAACCAGGCACAGGCCGTCCATAGCCAACACGGGGACCTGGAAAGTGAGTGACTTGCCACCTCCCGTAGGCATCAGTCCGAGCGTATCTCTTCGTTCCCAAACC
Source organism: Porphyromonadaceae bacterium (assembly GCA_022840285.1). GTDB lineage: Bacteria > Bacteroidota > Bacteroidia > Bacteroidales > Dysgonomonadaceae > Petrimonas. The sequence continues at coordinate 20,626 of JALHIE010000045.1, read as the reverse complement.
GACTGAATAATCTCCTCCTGAAGCGGGCGAAACGAATCGTAACCCCAGTATTCTTTCAGGATACCGTGAAACAATGCCGACTCCATTATTCAATTGTTTTAAACCCAAACCTCACACCTCACCCTTAATATCCCTTATCAGCAACTGTGTATAGGTGCTTCCGCCGTGGCGGTTCTCTTCAATGGTATAACAAACATCAACGGGCTGCTTTTCCTTGATTTTCTTGAAATGTACATCGGCGCTGAATGCGATGGCTTGCACGGGTTCAGAAACGGTTTTATCCACAAGTTCCAGCTTGATGTGATGAAATCCCCGGCCGACGAGCTTGCTCCCTCCGGCGTCCAGCACTCCCCGGGTGACAAAAACCGGGTTTTCATTTTCCGGACCAAACGGGTTGAACAACGACAATCCCTGAACAAATTTGGACGTGATGGCGTTCAGGGAAATTTCGGCATCCACCGTAATTTGTGGTTGCATCATCTTACTTTCAATTCCTTCAAAAGAGATCTCATCGAAACGGCGCCTGAACTCCGGAAGATTCTCTTCTTTCAGGGTCAGGCCGGCAGCGTAAGTGTGGCCACCAAAGTTTTCGAGAATATCCTTGCAGGCCTCGATGGCTTTGTAAACGTCGAAATTGTTGACGGAGCGTGCCGAGCCGGAAATCATTCCTCCCGACTTGGTAAGAACAATTGCCGGACGATAATATTTCTCCGTCAGCCTCGATGCGACAATACCGATAATGCCTTTGTGCCATGTCTCGTTGTACAAAACGATGCTCTTATGTTCAGCAATGTTGAAACGGTTATCCACAAAATCAACGGCCTCATCGGTAATCCGCTTGTCCAACTCGCGTCGGTCTTCGTTGTATTTATCAATGTTGACCGCTTTCTCCCTGGCCTGCGACATATCGCCGGCCAGCATCAGGTCAACCGCTTCCTTGCCGTTCATCATCCTCCCCGAAGCATTGATCCTCGGACCGATTTTAAAGGCGATGTCGTTTACCGTAATGGGCTTTTTGCTTAATCCGCAAATCTCGATAATCCCCCGCAATCCAAAGCTGGGATTGGCATTCAGTCGCTTCAAGCCGAAATGCATCATCACCCGGTTCTCACCCGTAATGGGCACGATATCGGCAGCAATGCTTACCGCCACCAAATCGAGCAACGGTTCGATATCTGAAAATGCCAGGCCGTTACGTATGGAAAATGCGTGAACCAGTTTGAAGCCGACTCCGCAACCGGAAAGTTCGTTGTATGGATAGGTGGAATCTGTCCGTTTGGCGTCTACGACTGCCACGGCGTCTGGAAGCTCCTCATCGGGCATGTGGTGATCACAAATAATGAAATCGATTCCGTGCTCTTTGACGGCATAATCGATTCCCTGAATCGAGATGCCATACCCTTCGTCGTACCTGTCCGGTATATAATAATCAATGTTATTGGTTATTTTCCGTAAAAACTTATAAACCAACGAAACGGCGGTGGTGCCGTCCACATCATAATCTCCGTAGATAAGAATTCGCTCTTTGTTCCCGATTGCCTGCTCAATACGCCTTATTGCCTGCTCCATATCGGGCAGCAAGAAAGGGTCATGCAAATCGTTGAGGCTCGGATACAAAAACTTATGGGCTTCTTCCACGCTTGAAATGCCTCGTTTCAGCAACAATTCTATCAGTACGGGATCAAGTTGTATTTCTTTCGTCAGTTCATTCTTTTTATTTTTTTGGTCGGTTGTAAGGGTAAGATAATTCCATTTGTAGGTCATTTATATAGTTTTTTTCTTTCTCTCGGGAACCGGATATGGTCCGGTGAAAGGCAACCCTCCGTTCACGCCTGAAACTTTGTTGCCGTGCGAAATTGCATCTGTGTAAAGCTATCGCAAAATATCAATTTGTAAAGTTAGAAAAAAACTTTTGAAATATCGATATAATTCCAACTTTTTCTCCTTACCGGATTCCGTGCATCAGCTTTTGCAGCGTCTTGGACAAGATAAACAGCACAATCGACGCCAGAGCCGACATAACCACAAAAATCATGAAAAAGTCGAACAACGTAGCCACCTCGAAACCAAGAAACATTTTGGTTTTTCCCGCTTCGGGATAGAGAGAACTCAACGTGCCGGCGAGTTTGTTGGCTGTAGCCATCGACAAATACCAGACACCCATCAGCAACGAAGCAAAGCGTACAGGAGACAATTTATTGACCATCGACAACCCGATGGGAGAAAGGGTCAACTCGCCCATGGTGTGGATAAAATACAGGCCCGCAAGCCAGAGCATGCTCACTTTCGCATCCGGAGCCACATTTTTTACGCCGATAGCAATGAGCAAGTACCCCAACGAAAGCAAAAACAACCCGATAGCCTGCTTGGTCGGGGAAGCCGGCTCCCTGTTTTTTTGTCCCAACTTAATCCAGAGCATGGAAAAAAGCGGCGCCAACAATACCACAAATACCGCGTTGAACGATTGAAACCAGCTGGCGGGCATTGTCCACCCGAGAACATGGCGGTTGGTTTGTTCTTCGGCAAAGTAGGTTAACGAGATTCCGGCCTGTTCAAAAGCGGCCCAAAAGAAAATAACAAAAAACGCAATGATGTAAATTACCAGGATCCGTTGCCGCTCAATTTTTGTCAGTGTGGGATCAGAGATAACAAAGCCGGGAACAACGATACAGGCCGAGTAGATAACTGCGCCGATGATATCTCCGTCGAACCCTTTCAGGAAAAGGAAAAACAAAAGGACTCCACCGGTCACCCACAGGGCCAGCTGCCACACATTCAGCTTTTGACCGGGCTTCGCACCCGACTCCCCTGCGCTTCCACGCCCTGCCTTTAGGGCTGGAACGATTCCAATGGCCTCACCGTCAGGTCCTATCAGGTACCGGTTATTTCTGGCTACGTAGAACACCAGGCTAAGCACCATGGTTATTGCAGCAGCGAGGAAGCCCCACCTGAAATCGGCCGGGTTGCCGGTATCGCCCAGGTATCCGCACAGCAACGGTGCCATAAAAGCACCCAAGTTCACCCCCATGTAGAAAATCGTATAGGCCGAGTCGAGCCTTTTATCTCCGGTTTCATAGAGCCTGCCGACGATTGACGACAAGTTGGGCTTAAAAAATCCGTTGCCGAAAATCAGACCTCCCAACCCACCGTACATCAGCCATTTGGCCAGTTCAGTGTTTTCGAAATAGAGGGCGCTGAAAAACATCAGGAACTGCCCCATCACCATCAGAAGCGCTCCCCAGAATATGGAGCGGCGCATCCCCAGGTACCTGTCTGCAACGTATCCTCCGATAAGCGGGGTCAGGTAAACCAACCCGGTGTAGTTCCCGTAAATGGCGGAAGCAAACTCCTTATCGAGCATCAACGCGTTGATGAGATACAGGGTAAAGATGGCTCGCATTCCGTAGTAACTGAAGCGTTCCGACATTCCGGTAATAAAAATAAAGTACAGCCCTTTGGGGTGAGAGGAGTGTGCAGCAGACATAACGTTCTTTTCTTTGAAACCTCAAAATTATAACTTTTAGCCGAAACGTAACGCCCAACTACCATCTATTTCGTAACTTTGCATCCGAAAAAGAACAGAATAATGGAAATTGCAGCATTGGTGTCGGGAGGCGTGGATAGTTCTGTTGTGGTTCATCAGTTGAAAGAGATGGGTTACGACCCCACCGTTTTCTATATCAAGATCGGCATGGAGGATGAACAGGGCTATATCGATTGCCCCTCGGAAGAGGATATCGAGATCGTGACCTTTATCGCCAGGAAATACGGCTGTCGCTTCGAAATTGTTTCGTTGCACGAAGAGTACTGGAACAGCGTGGTCCAATATACCATCGATTCGGTGAAGCGGGGGTTGACTCCCAATCCGGATATGATGTGCAACAAACTGATCAAGTTCGGAACCTTCGAACAAAAATGGGGACATCATTTCGACAAGATTGCCACGGGACATTACGCCACAACCACCGAATCGGAGGGCCTGACCTGGCTTTCCACCGCTAAAGATCACGTAAAGGACCAGACCTATTTTTTAGGGCAGGTGAGTTACATGCAAGTTTCCAAACTGATGTTTCCTGTCGGGAACCTGTTGAAATCGGAAGTCAGGAAAATTGCCGCGGACAACAAACTGCCCTCGGCTCAACGAAAAGACAGCCAAGGGATCTGCTTCCTCGGCAAAGTCAATTACAACCGCGGCAGGCATCAGGGATTCTGGTTTCATACCATCGGCCAGCGAAAAGGCCTCGGCTTAAGCGGCGGGCCCTGGTTTGTAATAAAAAAAGACGTGAACCGAAACATCGTTTACGTATCCAAAGGATACAACACCAGGCATCAGTATGGAAATGTGGTTAATCTTCAGGGATTTTCGTTCATAACCAAAGATGTCTGGGGCGACTTCGACGGTGAAAAAGAAGTTACGTTCAAAATCCGCCACACGCCGGAATTTACCCGGGGGCGCATTTCTAAAACCGGCGATCTGTACAGCATTTCCTCCGGCTTACCTATCCAGGGGATCGCTGCCGGCCAGTTCGGAGTGGTATACGACACGGAAAGTCGTTTGTGTCTGGGAAGCGGGATGATAATTTAATGGAATTGATAGAAAATATCCGGTTTGTAGATATTATCGAATTTCTCGGGACATTCGCCTTTGCCATCAGCGGGGTGCGGATGGCATCGACCCGGAAATTCGATCTGTTCGGTGCATTCACCATCGGGTTTGTCACAGCTATCGGAGGCGGAACGCTCCGCGATTTATTCATTGGCGTAACCCCTTTCTGGATGCTGAACCCGGTCTATCTATGGGCGACGCTGCTGGCCCTGCTGTTTGTCCTGTTGTTCAAAAACAAGGTGGTCAGGCTTCAGTACACTTTTTTCCTTTTCGACAGCATCGGATTGGGATTGTTTGTGGTAGTAGGGACCGAGAAAACACTGGCAATGGGTTTTGCACCCTGGGTAGCAGTGATCATGGGTACGATTACCGGTTCTTTCGGAGGGATGCTTCGTGACATCCTGATCACCCAGATCCCGCTTATCTTCAGAAAAGAAATTTACGCCCTGGCGTGTGTGGGGGGAGCCATTTTTTTCACCGTTGGATACGCTCTCGGATTAAACATGGTGGTCAACGAGGTAGCTACGGCATCCATCGTAATACTCACCCGCATACTGGCTGTCAAATTCCATTGGCACCTACCGATCTTAAAAGGAGAAAAAAACAAAATATAAATGGACTACTTGAAAAGAGTCATCTGCTTATCCGTCCTTTTTTTGGCCCTGTTCCCGTCGAAATCATTCGCACAATACGAGGGGACCGTAGGGATGGGGGTACACGCCGGCTATGGCAATAAGGTGAAAAATGTTGGAGCAGGACTGCACCTGCATTATTATCATACCAATCAACTGCGGTTTGCACCCTCTTTCACCCATTATCTGCCGAAGAAGGGGAACAGCATGTGGGAGGTCGATGCCGATGCACACTACATGGTTCCCGTAACGTGGCTGTTTTCTTTTTACCCGGTGGCGGGATTGAGTTATTCCAACCGTAAGTTCGACGCGTCCAAAGCAGACGGCATCGGGTTGCAGGACTGGACGAAGCATCGTGTTGGCGCTAACCTGGGACTGGGGCTTCAATATGACTTCAGGTACAAGGCAAGGGTCAGTATCGAATACAAATACCGGTTTATCAAGGATTTTACGCAATCGTCTTTCATGGCCGGAATCGGGTTTTGGATATAAGCAAATACATTCACGTTAGATATAAAGCTTGAATAAATAATATTTTTACAGAATGAAAGATTTTATAACGAGCGAGATAAAAAACGAAAACGCTGTTCTAGTCGGGCTTATCACACCCGAACAAAGCGAGGAGAAAGTAAACGAGTACCTGGACGAGCTGGCTTTCCTGGTCGAAACGGCCGGGCTCGTTCCCGGCAAACGATACGTTCAGCGCCTGGATATGCCCAACGCGGTTACTTTCGTTGGTACGGGGAAGTTGCAGGAAATATCGGAGTATGTGTTGGATGAAGACAACCGGGTGGGCGTGGTTATTTTCGACGATGAACTATCGGCAAAACAGATCCGGAACATTGAAAAAGAGCTGAAGCTCAGGATACTCGACCGGACAAGCCTTATCCTCGATATTTTCGCCATGCGCGCACAGACATCGCATGCGAAAGCGCAGGTAGAGCTGGCTCAATACCAATACCTGCTTCCCCGGTTAACAAGAATGTGGACCCACCTGGAGCGTCAGCGCGGAGGAGGAGGAGTCATCATGCGCGGCCCCGGAGAAACTCAGCTGGAAACCGACCGGCGAATTATTCTCGATCGCATTGCACGGCTAAAAAATGAACTCAAGGACATAGACAAACAGAAGACCGTCCAGCGAAAAAACAGGGGAAAGCTCGTGCGGGCAGCTCTTGTCGGCTATACCAACGTGGGCAAATCCACGCTGATGAACCTGCTGAGCAAATCGGAAGTGTTTGCAGAAAACAAACTCTTTGCAACACTCGATACCACCGTACGCAAGGTAACCATTGAGAACCTGCCCCTCCTGTTGACAGATACGGTAGGATTTATTCGTAAATTGCCTACAAACCTGATCGAGTCTTTCAAGTCCACTCTCGACGAAGTGCGCGAAGCCGACATACTTATCCACGTGGTGGATATTTCACACCCCGCGTTTGAGGAACAGATCGACGTGGTAAAAAAGACGTTGTACGAAATTGACAAAGCCGAGAAGCCTACAATTCTGGTTTTCAACAAGATAGATGCTTTCTCGCACGTTAAAAAAGAGGAAGACGACCTGACGCCCAAAACCCGGCAAAACACATCGCTCGAAGAACTGAAACAGTCGTGGATGAGCAAACTCAACGAGAACGTCGTTTTTATTTCAGCAAAAGAAAAAACCAACATAGAAGAGCTCAAGTCACTTATCTATGAAAAAGCCAGGGAAATTCACATACAACGGTTCCCCTATAACGACTTTTTATATCAGGCTTACGACGATGAAACTCCTCTCTGATTCCTTTTCATGGGAAAAAATTGCGGTACTGCCTGCAGGGGCAAAAACAATGTACAGGGAATAGATTGACTTTCTAAAACTTCACTTTCTTCGAATAATACATGATCACGGCCAGGATGGCAAACAATCCCAGGCTGCCGACGATCAGGGCATAGCTCTCCATTTGTATAAGAATGAATATAAAAAGGTAAAGGAAAGCAAGCAATGTGCCTACCAAAAACCCGTTCTTACGGCTTTTCAGGATGCTTCCCATATGGAGCATGATCAAAAGGGTGGTCATGACCGCCGCCGTAAGGTATGCGAAATTAAACCCAAGCAATTCGGACATGGAGAGCAACAGGGTATAAAACAGCACCAAAGCCAGCCCGACAAGTACATATTGGAACGGGTTTACCGGTCTCTTTTGCAACAGTTCAATAAAGAATACCGCCACAAAGGTGAGCAAAACAATGAGGATGCCGTACTTGACACTGCGCATGTTTTGCTGATATTGGTCGACTGCCTGAATAAACCGCACCCCGAATCGCGACGAAGCCATCTGATTGATCGTATTACCGTCGTCCGAGCGTATAACCTGTCCGAAACTGCGATTCAGATCGAGCACTCTCCATTCTGCCGAAAAACCCGTCTTGTCTATATCCCGAGTTCGGGGAAGGAATTCACCGTCGAAACTGGGTGTTGCCCAATCCGACCGTATGGCGACAGTGGTCGTTTTCCCCGTGGGAACGATGTATAACCCCTGCGAACCGTTCAATTTTAACGAAACGGTAAAAGGGAACGTTTCCTGTAAAGCGGAATCGGGTTTGAGGAAATCCATTTTCGCGTTCAATCCCACGGAAAACAATTCATACGAGCTGTTCATATGATCTCTACTTGATGTTGTTCCGGCAACAAAACCGCTTCCTGTAGCCAGATTTTCCACGGGAATCCCCGGGTCGAATATTATGGTCTGTCCGTTACTCTGTAACAAGACATTGTCTTTTATGCCTTTCAGGTCGGAGAGTCCGATGATCATCCGTACTTCGCCCCATTTCACCTGCGAAAGCTGTACATTCTGCCGGGCAATCACCGATCCATCGAATTGGCCCGACAAAACGATGTCCGTACCATAAACGGATGTGTCGTAAATGCCCCTTTTCCTTTTTTCGACCCGGGTAGAGATTTTCGCGTCCAACAATTCGGGTAGCACCAGCAAGTTCTTATTTACCGTAATCTCCTTTTTGTCCTCAACCCGGGTCTCCTCATAAGGAATCACAAGACAAGGTCCGGTAACGGTCTGCTCCCCTCCCCACTTCGATGTAATCTCCTGCACAGCTCCCTGCCGGGTGTTCTGTCGCTCACGGATCAGCGACTGGATCATGGCCAGCGGAATAAGCAACATCAGTGTAAGTATTGCCACGGCGACAGCTTTGATGGTTGTAGCATACCGTTCGATAAGGGTCTGTTTTTCTGTTTCCATTTTTTTTGTTAGATAAAGTCTTTTTTAATCGGTTGCCTGTTTAATAAATGATTCCAACGCCTGTAAATGCTCTTTGAAAGCCTGTTCTCCTCCACGTGTCCTGGAATATGTTGTGCGCGGTTTTCGTTCGACAAACCGCTTTTTCACTTCAATGTATCCCAGTCCTTCAAGCGTTTTAAGGTGGCTTGCCAGATTGCCATCGGTGAGGCCCAATATTTCCTTGAACGTGTTGAAATCCACCTCGTCATTTACCATCAGCATCGACATTATGCCGAGGCGCACCTTGCTTTCGAAAGCCTTGTTTATATCTTCGAGATATTCCTTCACGATAACCTTTCTTTTCTTTCGATGCTTATGTAGAAATAAATTCCGTAAAGGATGTGCAAGACTCCGAAACCCGCAGACCAGAACAACAGCCCTTCTTCGGGAAAGAATGCACACAACAGGCCTAAAACCATCTCTGCGCAGCCCAACCCGAAAATACTTCCGTAGGTGTATTTGGCGGCATTGATCAACGAAACACCGTAGAACAGCAACATGACCGGTGCAACAATCCCGACGTATCCATTGAAGAGCAGGGCCAGGCAAAAAATACCCCCGGCGGTAAGCGGCAGAAAAAAGTTTAAAAAAGTCCGGTAAGCCGGTTTGTTAAAAAAAGACTGCTGCCTCTTTTTTGCTTTCCGTACCGAGAAAAACAGGATTGTTCCCAATGCCAGGGCAAACAAAAGCAGTGCCGTAACAATAAGTTGTGGCGCAACGGCAAGCCAACGCGGAGCGGAATAACCGTCCGGCCCGGAGTTAACCGAAGCCAGAACACTCCAGGCAATCCATGACCCTGCCAGCGCAAACAAACCGATAAGAATGGCGGAAGTGCCACTGAAAGAGATGAACCGGGACGACTTCTCCATCATCGATCTGATCTCTTTTACTGATTCGATTGCTTCAATATTCTTCATAATAAAAAGTACTTTGAAATGCAAAGTAAAAAATAAAAAATTAAAGTCCATGCAAAAAACATCGACTTTAACTTATTTTAAGGGCTTTTTATCGACTGGCCTGTTGTATTGAAACAGGACCCAGAAGTCCGTATTCTTTCAGTGGAGCGTGTGCTTTTGGTCCTGCAATGGTCCATGTTTTGCGGCTCTCTTCAGGCAACCCCGCATCGTAAACCAACCGGTTGAACCACGTACTGGTAACTTCCACCTGCAACCTGTTTTCTCCCTCCCGCAGATACCTTGTGACATCCAACACATACGGTGAAGTCCAGCAGGTTCCTGCCTCCTTACCGTTTATCTTTACTTTTGCAATAACTTCCACCCGGCCTAAATTGAGGTAATAGGCTGTTTTATCGGATCTGTTGTCTAACGTAAACGTGGTCTCGTAGGTTGCCGTCCCGGAGAAAGATTTCCCCTCGTCCGATATAGGAAAGTCTTTCCAGGCAGTCAGCCGATGGGTAACCAGTGGCGTGTTATCCACTCCCCAGCCTTCGGGAAAATGAATTCGCCAGGAGACCTCCTTCATATCAAGTTCGTGCGTTGGCGCCTGCTGCTTCAGTGGTTTATCCGATTTTTTATCCCTAACCCGCACAAAACAGGAATTTCCGGCTGGAATATCCACCTCTACTTCCGTGTAACTTCCCTTTACGTTGGAACTTACCGCAACGGCTTCTCCCGTTAGCGGATCCCATATTTCCGCATTTCCCCTACTTCGGAAAGCGACCACACCTTTGTATTCTTTTCCGGGCATGGTTGAGAGGAAATAGATGTCGGACTCACCGGTCTGGCGGTGCAGCCAGCGAAGGTCAGGGGCATGGGCAACAATATCCGGGAGAATATTTTCCACCGTTAAGACCGCAGCAATATCGGATGTGTGGTAAACTTTCCCTTTTCCCAGGCTGAACCTGTCTTGAGAACCGTCTCCCCAAAGTCTCTCAACGGCTTGATCAAACCTACCTTTTGTCTCATCTCCACCGCTTAAAGTAGCCGGCCCCGATGGAGGATCTCCGACAAGAATAACACCCGCTTCAACGAAAGAAGCGATCTTCTCTAATGTTTCCGGCAACATTCTCCGGCAGTCGTAGAGCCACAACACGCCATATTGAATTCCTTCGGGAGTGACCAATTTGCCGTTTTTTACCGATAAGCGGTTCAACAATATGTCGGGATTGCAATAATCGTAGGAATATCCTTCGGGGAAAGGAAGTAACTGGGGCGGCTTATGATTTTGTTCGTCTCCCAGATACATCAATACGTCCGATACCGGGTTTCCCGTTTCCAGCATGTAATTACACCTCGCCAGGTAATCCGTGAACGAGGGCATGTGTTGCCACCAGGTTTGCAGGCGCAGGAACGGAGTACCGATGCCCGTTCCGAACGACGAGCCGGGAGGCAGGAAATCCGTACGCGGGTTATGGGTATAGGTGTGGAACACCAGATGCGTTACTCCTCTCGCAAAGTGATCATCAGCCATGTCTTTCAGGAAACGGGGATGCTCATCCCAGGTCAGTTCGAAAGAGGTGAGCGCTTCGGCCGCCACTCTCTTTTTCCCGTAGCCCCGGGCGGCAGATACGGCCGGCTTTACCGGCTTGAATTCAATGCTTCCTACATACGAATCGGACCGTGGTTGCCAGAATTCACACATGGGAATATCGGCATGTTTGTAGTATTCCAGAATATCTCCGGGAAAAACATCACCCGATGCCGTCTCAAAAGAGACCGTCAATCCGTTTTCGTCTGCCAACTTCTTCATCTCTCCAAAAAAGTTTTCCACCAGCAGATCGTTGAGGGTCACGCGCCAGTCACGAAGAAACCGTGCAGTGTTCTCCGGATTATCTACCACGTACCCGAACAAGGCCGGGAACCTGGAGCGGAGGGAGTAGTTCCACTTTTGATCAAATATTTTGTCCAGATCCGTGGTCCAGGTCTGTGTCTTACATTCCCAGCTGTCCAACAGGACACCCTGCAACAATCCGTCTTTCAACACTCCGTCCTTTTTGACCAATCGACCGATGTACCCGTCAAAATTTGCCCTTATCCCACCGGGATGGAGCTTGGTCGCTTCCCAGCCCGTTGCTTCGGGAGGAGCCGGCCCGTTTTTCTGGCCGGTATTGACGTGCCCTATACGCAGAACAGTCCACCTCCCTTCGGGGGCAGTCCAATTGAGTTTTCCCGAGGAATCCATACTGCCCGATATGTCTACAATCGTGGAGGGATCGATCCAGGAACGGGGATCTTGGTGAGGATATTCTTCCCTTACGATCCGTCTCAACGTCCAGGCAGCTTCTGATTCCCAGTTTTGTTGACGGGCAGCGGAATAAAAGTGTATGTAACGCAAGGCCATCTCGTGCAGGTTGGAGATCTCAATCCGATAGGAATTGGAGAATGTTTCCGTACAGGCAATCGACAGGGGTTTGTCGTCCTGCCAGTTTGCAGCCGGCATCTCGATGGCTGCGATCCGGCGTCTTTCACCGGGCAGGTTGGCGTAAACGGCTACCTGTACACCCGGTGCATACACCCGGGCATGAGAATAGGAGTCTATGGGCGGGAATTCAACTGTTCGCAAGGTAATTTTTTCCGGAAACGTGATGTCCAGAACAGTGGGTTCATCAACCGAAGGAGAGACAGTGATCGTTTTTCGTTCAACCAGGCATTCGCGCCAGGGCAGGTCGGGACGATTGCTTGTAATCCCGGATGGGATCAACCGTTCGCCGGTATCACCGTCGGGTGTGGGAAACGCGATCACGAACAAATCCCGGTAATCCCGCCACTCATCCTCATTGGGTCCGGGTTTCTTCAGACTTATCCCTGTCGCTGTTCCTCCGGCTAGGTCTGTCCGGGAATACACCAGGTGCCGCATGGAATTTTGCGGTTCAATCCACGGTCCTCCGGCGTAAGACCATCCGGGACAATTTTGCATGGTAAACCGCAGATTTAATCTTTTACACTCCTCCGCCGTCCATTGAACAAGTTCGTCCCAGTCTTCACTCAGGGTCTGGATTTGAGGTGAAACACCGGGCCATTCTCCGCCAAACTGGCCGTGAAATAACTGTATGCCTGAAATTCCGGCTTTAGCTATCGCTTCCAGGTCGGCAGTTATCCCCTGTTTGGAAACATTTCCTCCGATAAAATGGTACCAGGTTTCGGGATAATAATCCCTGCCGGGATTTCTAAATTCCGCCCCACTAATATCCCGGTCTCCTCCGGTTTTACTGCAGGATACACCACCTGTCAGGATCAACAAAAGAAAAAGAAATACAGGAATGTTGTTCCATCGAATATCGGAATATCTTTTCATAAGCAGCAATGTTCTATCTTTTACACAAGGCTTCGTTCAAGGCCATCACACCCTCTTCGTATTGCTCGCGGGAGATGACAAACTGCATATTCACCTGCATCAGCGATTGAGCGAAACTCTCCACGTTTATTCCTTTTTCGTGCAACGCTTTTGCCGCCCGGAAAAGGAATCCCGGCATAGCAATGTTCGTCCCCATAGCACAAATAATGGCAGCCGGCATTACCGTAACCTGATAAAACACCTCCTTGAGCACCCGGATAAGTTCATTGGCTCTCTCGTTATCCCAAACCACCATGGTGATGGAGTTGGCATTGGTCGATTTCAGGATGTAGCTGACGTTGTATTTCTGAAAATATTGCATGATCCGCGCATCGTAACCCACTTCCCCCACCATCATCGGGTCGTGGATCTCCAAAGCGATCACTTTGCGTGAACCCGAGACGATTTCGACACGCGGCTCAGGAGAAACATAATCCCGTGAAATCAATGTTCCCGGATGTTCCGGCTCGAACGTATTTTTAATGCGTATGTTGATTCCTGCCAGTTCCAGGGGTTTCGCCGCTTTCGGGTGTATAGCCTCCATGCCGATGTCCGCCAACTGGTCGGCAATGATGTAATTGGTTTGGCCAACGGGAATGCTGTTTTCCACTCCAACAATCTTAGGATCGGCGCTGGAGAGGTGGTATTCTTTGTGTATAACGGCTTCTTCGGCTTTCACTTCAACGGCGATCTTACTGAAGGTAACTTCCGAATAACCGCGGTCGAATGCGCGCATAATGCCTTCCGTTCCTTTGGTGTATCCTGTTGCCACACAAACAATATTGCTAAAATCGACTCCTGCAAATTCCCGGTGAATGCGCTGGTCGATGGTTAGCGGCTCGTTGTCGTTAAAACCGCAAAGGTCGATAAACCGCGCATTTATTCCGTTATTGTTCAATATGTTTACTGAATTCCATCCCGAGTGAGCCTCCCCAAGGGAAGCCAGAATTTCTCTCGCCGCGAGGTGAATATCGGTCATGTTCACGTATCCCGAAGCCAGCACTTTTCCCAGGCTGTAGAGGAGGGTTTTTGCCTGGTCCACTCGAAACCGGATAAAATCGCGCGCCTCCTTCAGGTCCAGGCCAATGTCGGCAAACCCGTCGTTGATCAACAACAGCCGCTGACAAAACGAATCCAGTGCGCTGCTGTAATCTTCCCCGTTCAAAAACTTGTTGTAAATCCCGGGCTCACCCGTCTTTTTATGCTCCAACAGCCAATTGGTTACATTGTTATATGCCGAAACGACAAATATACGGTTGTAATACTCATCGCCTTTGCGGCGGCCTTTTATGATGTTTTGAAGCACATCCTGAAACTGAGACATGGATGTTCCGCCGATTTTTTCTACTGTAAGCATCGTTCTGTTTGCAATTTTGATCCGCCTGTGACGGATACGTTTTATGACGTGCAAATGTAGGGATTTTTTTTGCAGATTAGAAAAAATGACGTAATTTGCGTAAAAATATTTCAGCTATAATTAATTATAAAGAAATTATCACCATAGAACCCGGTAAACGCGGGAGAAGGCCTGTCATAAGGGGAATGCGGATATTCTGAGAAACCACTCGAAAGATATTGATAATTTTATCGATGATAATGATTTTGGATGTTTTGAAATCCTTAAATTAACGCAACAAGTCCTTTTGTCATTTCCTGGCAAACCCGAAACTCGATTTCAATTCTTCATACACACGGTGGATCGGCAACCCCATCACGTTAAAATAGGAGCCCTCGATATGTTTTACCGCCACGTACCCGATCCATTCCTGTACGCCGTAAGCGCCGGCTTTATCCAGCGGGCGGTATTTTTCCACGTAGTAGGCAATCTCTTCGTCCGTTAATTTGGCAAAAGTAACCCGGGAAACGTCGGAGAAAGTCACCTGTTTTTTTACGGATGTAAGACAAACTCCCGTGACGACCCGGTGTGTCTGTCCCGAAAGATCGCGGAGCATCTGCCTGGCTTCGGCATTATCAACAGGCTTCCCGTAAACTTTGTCGTTCAGAAGAACAACGGTATCGGCCGTAATCAGGAGTTCATTCTCTTTTAGCTGCGGCAGGTAGGCGGTTGCTTTTTTCCGGGCGAGGAATTCCGCCACTTTCTCCGGAGGAGTATCGTTGGTGTATGTTTCTTCGATGTCGGGCAACGTTCTTATTTCGTACCCGACGTCGATACCGGAGAGCAGTTCTTTTCGCCGGGGAGAATTGGAGGCGAGGATAAGGTGATAATTTGCAATGGCCATTCCCTAAAATTTCAACAAAGTTACAAAACAAAGTTTGTTTTTTGTAAATTTGCACTAAACTCGTTGTTTATGATTGTCGATATTTGCCTCTCTCCCGCCCTTTATCCCTATTATCAAAAGGAGAACGATGTAGTTGTGGTAGTCGATATATTCCGGGCCACCACCACGATGTGCACCGCTCTCGACAACGGGGCTGCTGCGATAATTCCCGTTGCCGATATCGAACAGGCAAGAGGATACCAAGCCGCGGGATTTCTGGTCGGAGCCGAAAGAGAAACCCGCCGTATGAAGTTTGCCGATTTCGGGAACTCCCCGTTTGAATATACGCCGGAAAAAGTGTCGGGACGGGACATTGTTTTCACTACTACCAACGGCACAAGAGCCATAGAGGCTGCCAAAGATTGCGGACGGCTTTTTATCGGCGCGTTTTCCAACATAGACAACCTGGCCGACAACTGTTTGTCGTCGGGTGAAAGAATTGTGGTCTTATGCGCCGGCTGGAACAACTGCGTAAGTATGGAAGACACGTTGTTTGCTGGTGCATTTGTGGAAAAGTTGTCGGAAAGGGTGAAAGTTGTTTTTGGATCAGATGGCGTGCGTATAGCGCTGGAGCTATGGGAGAAGGCAAGCAACTCCCCGATGGATTATCTGAAAAATACCGACCATTACCGCCGTCTTCTCGCCAACGGTGCGGAGGGCGATGCGGCCTATTGCCTCCGGCAGAACACAGTCTCCGTTGTGCCGTATTACAACAGGGAAAGTAAAAAGCTGACAGCGTCGCGATAACCGCTATTCATCCCAGTCGAACTCGTCAAAGTCGAACGTATCGGTAAACTGCTCCAGATCACGGCGTTCTTTTTTAGTTGGGCGCCCGGTACCGCGCTGCCTGTCAACAAATCCGCTTATCTTATTCAGTTCCAGGATTTCGTATTGTTCGGGCGGAGTAACGTTCTCCATAAATTGCGGAACAAGTTTCGCACCCATCCGTTTATCGGATAGGGCCAACACTTTAAAGGAAAAAGTTACCGGCGGTTTGCGTACCTGGATCACATCTCCCGTTCGGATCATTCTCGACGGCTTTACCGATACGTTATCGATCAACACACGTCCTTTCTTGCATGCATCCGACGCAACCGTGCGGGTTTTAAAAATCCGCACGGCCCACATCCATTTATCGATCCGAACTTCGTTCATACATGTTGGTACCGCCTTACTACTTATTGTTATACTGATTCATCGTGATAGCTACGCCGGCCAGGCAAAAACTGCGGATAATTTCCGCAGCCTTATCCAATCGTTCGGGAAGGAACTGTTTCTCTTCACCGGTAAACTCATCCAGCACATAATCCACCTGCGCTCCACGCGGAAAATCATTCCCGATCCCGAATCTCAGCCTGGCGTATTGCTGGGTACCCAGGGTTTGTTCAATGTGCTTCAATCCGTTATGTCCGGCATCGCTGCCTTTCGATTTCAACCGAAGTGTGCCGAACGGCAAAGCCAGGTCATCTACCACAACGAGGAGATTCCTGTCTTCAATCCTTTCTTTTTGCAACCAATACCGGACAGCATTCCCGCTTAGGTTCATAAAGGTGGAAGGTTTCAGCAGCACGAGCGATTTATTTTTCAACCGGGTCTCGGCGACAAAACCGTATCGCTTATCCTGAAAAACAGTATTGGACGCTTTTGCAAAAGCGTCCAATACCATAAATCCTATGTTGTGGCGGGTATTCTCGTAATCAGGTCCGATGTTCCCCAACCCCACAATCAAATACTTCATTTTAACGTTTTCTCTTTACCCTTACTGTGCTTTTGCGGCGGCACCTCGAGCAGCACGTGTCAGCTGAACGCGGCAAACAACGGCATTTTTCGGTGTCAGCAACTCCAGTCCTTCGAAGTTCAACTCACCCACTTGAATGGATTTTCCCAACTCGAGTTCTTCGACGTTGACAACCAACTCCTGGGGAAGCTTTTCAGCTAATGCTTTCACTTTCAGTTTGCGCAAGTCGAGCGACAGCTTACCTCCCGATTTAACACCAGCGGCCAACCCTTCCAGACGAACCGGGAGTTCAATCACTACCGGAACATCGGGGAATACATGCAGAAAATCAATGTGAAGAATATTGTCTTTGACAGGATGGAACTGTATCTCTTTCAAAGTAGCCATCATGGATTTTCCGTCCAGAACAAGATTGATCAAATAAACTTCGGGTGTATAGATGAGGTTGCGGACATCGCTGTTTTTCACCACAAAATTGATGTTTTTTTCGTTACTTCCGCCATAAACCACACAGGGGATAAGTCCTTCGCTGCGGTAGCTTCTCGCTGCTTTTTTTCCGAAATCTTCTCTGACTTCGCCTTTTAATTCGTACGTTTTCATTTTTTAATTTTTGTTTGTGTTACTCAAAATAAAGCCTGTTTTTGCTTCTTTATTTCCCATCACACGAGGGAGCTTTCAAAAGCGGCGCAAAGATAGTGATAATCTTTTTATTATGCAACCCATCACCGGACTCTTTTCTTCAAATCTTCTACCGGAATGCTTAACAACCGTCCCATGGGCTTGTCGCCGCGATACGTGATTATACGCATCATAACGGCATCCTTGGGAATAGGTTGCGGTTTGGTATACCTGGGATAGAAGTTATCCGGTGTTGAACTGTCGAAACTGGTGTAAATGTCCAATCCTCCGATTTCAGGCGCAAGCTCCACAAAATACTGTTCGTCTTTGCGCGTAACATGCACAATAGGATCGTATATGGCTGGTGAATACTTCGTCTTCGCATAATCAAAACGCACAAAATGATTTTCCGTTTTCGATACAAACTTATCCCAATCTTTTTTTTCTTTTGGAGACCAAAGCGATTCGGAAACAGCAAATCCGCGCGGCCAGGTCATGTATTCCGCCTGACGGATGTTGTAAACCTGTTCTGTCCAAAGGTTGGCCTGACCGCCTAAAATATAGTTGGCATCAGCTCCTTCGGGAACCGGGTCGAATTTATAAGTCTGGTTCAACCGCAACGAAGCATACACGCGGGGTTCTGTACTGATATCACCCTGCATGTAATCGATATACACGTAATTGGTTGGGCTCATCACGACATAATGCCCCGATTTGGACGCTTCAATTCCGTAATTAATGCCGCGCCAGCTCATCAAGGCAGTGGTTGGCGTAATACCGCCTTCCAGAATTTCGTCCCAGCCCATCATTTTTTTGCCTTTTGATAAAATAATCCGTTCCAGCCGTTTACCAAAATAGGATTGCACTCCGGCCATATCCTTAATGCCTTCGCGCTGCATAAGCTTTTTCACATCGGGGCTTTTTTCCCAAAACGTGTACGGCGCTTCATCGCCACCCGTATGAATATATTCAAAGGGGAAAAGCGAAGCCACTTCAGTCATCAGCTTGTCCAAAAACTCATACACTTTTTCGTTGGATGGGCAAAGCGTATTTTCGTATATGTCCAGAAAAGGCGCACCCGTACGCACGGCGTGTGTTTCGCTTTCAGGAAAACAAGCCAGTTCAGGATAAGCCGCAAGAATAGCCGAACTGTGTCCGGGCACATCGATTTCAGGCATAACCTGAATGTTGCGCTCTTTGGCGTATTGAACAATCTCCTTGACCTGTTCTTGCGTATAAAAACCGCCATACTTTTTAGGGGCATCGGGATTGGGCTGTGAGAAGCCTCCAAACCACCCGATTTGCTCCTGACGCCATGCTCCAACTTCCGTCAGTTTGGGCAGGCTTTTTATCTCGACTCGCCATCCTTCGTCGTCAGTGAGGTGCCAATGGAACAGGTTGTACTTATATTTCACCATATTATCCAGGTATTGTTTAACCTCGTCAACGGAAAAAAAATGACGGGAAACATCCAGCATTAACCCGCGCCAGCCTACCCGGGGATAATCGGTAATCTCAACCTGGGGAACCTGCCAGGAAACGCTCCTTTCGGGCTTATCACTCTCAACCTGAGGCGGCAAAAGCTGTAAAAATGTTTGAATACCGTACAGCAACCCGGCCGGCTTATTGGCATTAATGCTCACCTTACCCGAGGTAACCGACAACGTGTAACCCTCGTCACTAATTTGGGAATCTGCTTTCGCGTTGATCGTCAAAATAATGTCCCCGTCAGACTCGTTGTTGTGCACGGTCACTTTTTTATCCGGTGCAGTAGAAAGTTTTTTCGCCAGGTGTTCGCTTATAAAGTTCATCTCATCTCCTGAAGGAGCGGAAATCACTATGTTGTCGGGAAGCAGGTAATGCCCTCCTTTTTTCACCACGGAGACAGGTTCGGGAATAATGGAAATTTCCCGTTCAACTTGCTGGCCAAAAGCCAGTAATCCGAAAAAGGACAAGGAAAACAGTAGAATAAATCTCTTCATCGTAAAACTATTGAATTTGTTGTTTGATTGATTTGTGATTTGCAAATTTACGAAAAAAAGGATGAGTTTCGTGATTCTGCCTCATCAAACAACCGGACACATCAAATTCTAAATCGTAAATATTTATTACCTTTGCACTTCAAATAACAGTCAATTTCAATATGGATACAGTACTCAGTGGAATCCGGTCGACAGGAAACCTGCATTTAGGAAATTACTTCGGTGCGTTACGCAACTTTATCCGGATGCAGGACGAAAACCGGTGTTTCTTTTTTATTGCCGATATTCACTCACTCACCACACACCCCGACCCGAAAGATTTACACGGGAACGTTAAAAATGTATTGGTCGATTACCTGGCCGCGGGCATTGATCCCGGTAAATCGGTCATCTATATACAAAGTGACGTGCCGGAAACGATCGAGCTGTATCTCTACCTGAACATGCACGCTTACATGGGCGAACTTGCCAAAACCACATCGTTCAAGGAGAAAGCGAGAAAACAACCCGAGAACGTGAATGCGGGATTACTTACCTATCCCACGCTGATGGCTGCCGACATTCTGATTCACAACGCCGACAAGGTGCCTGTGGGAAAAGATCAGGAGCAGCACTTGGAGATGACCCGTAAGTTTGCCCGCCGGTTCAACAATTTCTACGGAGTGGAATATTTTAAAGAGCCTGTTGCATATAACTTCGGAGAAGAGCTGGTGAAAATTCCCGGACTGGACGGAAGCGGGAAGATGGGAAAATCGGAGGGGAATGCCGTTTACCTGGCAGATTCACCCAAAGAGATCGAAAAGAAAGTAAAACGTGCCCGGTAGTTCAACATTACGAAGACAAGTGGAACGGGTGTGAGATCCGTTACGGCGATCTGAAAAAACAGCTGGCCGAAGACATTATCAACGTGACTTCACCTATTCGCGAACGGATTCTCGAAATTGAAAAAGACGATGCCTATCTACGAAAGGTTACCCGGGAAGGGGCAGAGAAGGCACGCGAAAGCGCATCAAAAACCATTGCTGCAGTCCGGGAAATTGTAGGGTTCAAGAAGTTTTAAAACAAAAGACATTCTGATTTTAACGGAATGACGGCGTCATTCCGTTTTTTGTTAAACTTTTCGCATAAAAGATTGTTCACACTCAATAACTACAATGCAACGATTTTATGCTACCGTTTAAATCCATAGAATTAAAAGACAAA
>JALHIE010000044.1:3353-29114 GCA_022840285.1 Porphyromonadaceae bacterium | reverse complement strand
GGTGTTGTACACCGCAAACGATGCCCGGACAGTTCCCTCTACACCCAACCGGCGCATCAGCGGCTCAGCGCAATGGTGGCCAGTACGGACAGCAATCCCCATCGTGTCGAGCAATACACCCATATCGTAATGATGAACCCCCTCCACAAGGAAAGAGATTACACTGCATTTGTTTTTTGAGGTTCCGTATATTTTGAGTTTATCGATAGACAACAACTGCTCTGTCGCATACGCAAGCACTCCCTGTTCATGCTTCGCAATATTTTCTATGCCGATACGTGATATATATTTCAGTGCTGTGGCCAGCGCTGTGGACCCCACATAGTCGGGGGTGCCTGCTTCGAACTTGAACGGCAACCCGGCGAAAGTGGTTTTTTCGAACGATACTGTCGCAATCATCTCACCGCCGCCCTGGTAGGGAGGAAGTTTATCGAGCCACTTTTCTTTCCCGTACAGCACTCCCATACCGGTTGGTCCGTAAATTTTGTGTGACGAAAACACGAGAAAATCGCAATCCATCCGTTGAACATCAACCGGTACGTGTTGAACCGATTGCGCGGCATCAACCAAAACAGGGATATCGTACCGGTGTGCCGTTTCAATAATTTTCTCTATCGGAGTGATCGTACCGAGAACGTTGGAGACATGAGTGACGGCAATCAGCCTTGTGCGGGAAGAGATTAAATTTTCCAGCTCTTCCAAAAGAATTTCTCCCTCATCCGAGATAGGCAACACCCGCAGTTTAATTCCGGAGATTGCCTCCTGCAGCTGCCAGGGAACAATGTTGGAATGATGTTCCATAGCGGAAATTATGACCTCGTCACCGGGTTTGCAGAACTCACGGCAGAACGAAGAGGAGATCAGGTTAATGGCTTCCGTGGTACCGCGTGTAAAGACAACCTCGTTTGAAGAAGCGGCACCGATAAACTCCTGCACCGTTCTTCTCGATGCTTCGTGCTCGTCGGTGGCGGCCTGGCTCAAAAAATGCACACCGCGGTGCACGTTGGCATTCACGGAACAATACATCTCCCGGATTTTATCTATCACACAAAGCGGTTTTTGTGTTGTCGCGCCATTGTCCAGGTAAACAAGCGGCTTACCGTGTACCTGAAGCGATAGAATGGGAAAGTCAGCGCGTATGTCGGTTACATTAATCATTTACACACGTGGCAATTTCCGCAACGCATCAGTTCGCCCCTGAAGCGCTTGTTGATCAGTTGTACAAGCCTGTCCTGAAGCGAATCGATACGGACCAGGTCTACTACATCTTGCGTAAATGCCACCATCAGGAGCATGCGGGCTTCTTCTTCAGGAATTCCGCGCGCCTGCAGATAAAACAGGGCGTCCTGATCGAGCTGTCCGGTAGTTAACCCGTGTGAGCATTTCACATCATCGGCATAAATTTCAAGCTGCGGCTTCGAGAACATCTTGGCCTCATCCGAGGTGACAAGGTTCTTGTTGTTCTGATAGGCCAGCGTTTTTTGAGCGCCCTTGTCCACCAGTATCCTTCCGCAGAAAACCCCCGTCGACCTTTCCTGCAACGCGTATTTAAACAGTTCGTTACTGTGGCAGTTGGGAGTAGCGTGCTCTAAAAATGCATAATTATCGACATGCTGCTCCTTATCGCAAATGGCCAGCCCTCCGATATGCGCCTCGGCACGTTCACCCAGCAGGCGGAAGCGATAATTGTTTCGGGTAAACCCATTATGCAACGTGATCGTAGAGACCGTTACGTTTGAGTTTTCGGCCTGATTGGCGAAGACATTGTTCAATAATTTGACCTTTACCGAATTCTCTTCCAGTTCGTAAAAATCCACTTGAGCATCTCTGTCGGCGACAATCTCCGCTACTTGAGTGACGACAAACTGAACATCATCGACCGTGTGGTCGCAGACAAGCAGCTTAACCTGCGCATTTTTTTCCGCCACAATAAGGATGCGCCGGTTCACGTTCAGGTCAACCCCTCCCCGGAGGATATTGATCAATTGAAGCGGTTTTTCGATGACCACATTCTCGGGGACATAAATCACAAAACCGTCCTGGGCAAACATGGTGTTGTAAGCCACTACGCCATTGCCGGAATAATCGCCTATTTTCGCGTAATACCTTTCGAAAATATCGGGATGCGTTTCTGAAAACAGTTGTAAACTACCCACAAAAACTCCCTTTGGCAAGGGGCCCTGATGGTGTCCGTTGGTGTAAAACCGGTCGTTTATCAGGAAATATACATTGGTGTTGAGGTTAGGCACATCGCATTTGAATGCTTCGTACGGATCAACAGGGACAGGGATGTTCCGCAGGTTCAATCCTAAATCGCCATCAAATGCGCGGGATACATCCGTATGTTTATAATCTTCTAATTTCGAGGTGGGGAATCCCGATCTATTGAACGCCTCAAAAGCAGCGTCGCGATGACGATTGAGTCCGGCAACGGAATTCGCATCGATCTCGTCTCTGTAGTCGTTGAATAAATCGATATATTGTTGTTCAATCATTTTTGTTACGGGTTAGGGGTTCACAAGCCAGTCATATCCTTTTTCTTCGAGTTCGAGAGCCAGGTCCGGCCCTCCGGTCTTGATGATTTTTCCGTCGTAAAGAACGTGAACCACATCGGGTTGAATATAATCGAGAAGTCGCTGATAGTGGGTAATAACGATGGCTGCTTTATCGGGACTGTGCAACGCATTTACTCCGGCAGCAACAATCCGTAGCGCGTCGATATCCAATCCCGAATCGGTTTCGTCAAGTATAGCCAACGTAGGATTGAGCATGGCCATCTGAAAAATCTCGTTCCTCTTCTTCTCTCCTCCCGAGAATCCCTCGTTCACCGAGCGGCTTACCAGCTGGCTGTCGATACCCAATAACTCGCGCTTGTCGCGCATCAGTTTCAAGAAGTTTGACGCCGATATCTGTTCCTCGCCCCTGTATTTACGCTGTTCATTTAACGCAGCGCGCATAAAATTAACCATGCTCACGCCCGGAATTTCAATGGGGTATTGAAAGCTAAGGAAGATTCCTTCCTTAGCCCTGTCGGCGGGCTCCATATCGAGCAGCTCCCTGTCTTTGAAAAGTACGCTGCCGCGCGTCACTTCATATTTTGGATTTCCGGCAAGCACAGAAGCCAACGTACTTTTTCCCGATCCGTTGGGTCCCATTATAGCGTGAATCTCGCCTTCGTTTACTTCCAGATGAATACCTTTCAGGATCTCTTTATTCTCTACTACTGCATGCAGATTTTTTATTTTCAATAAATTAGTCATATTACTCGCTACTTATTCTTACTTGTGGTTTCTATTTCTGTACAAACATTCTATGTGAATAACAATTCTTTTCATCAATTGTTTTGTTCTAACCAACCTCTTGTCCCGAAGCATTGTTTTCGGAGATAATGGTGTCGGCAGCTTTTATCTTTTTAAAAAGTTCCGAAGCAAAAACGAATTCGTTCAGTTTTTCGTTGTTGGCATCCATTATTTTGTCTTTCGATCCCTGCCATTCCAGGATTCCCTCGTTTAAGAAGATAATATTGTCACCGATATTCATCACCGAATTCATATCGTGTGAAACCACGATGGAGGTAATCCCGAAATCGTCTGTAATATCCGAAATCAGTTCGTCGATAAGCTGTGCTGTTTTCGGGTCAAGTCCGGAGTTGGGTTCATCGCAGAACAGGTACCTGGGATTCAGGGCAATGGCTCGGGCAATAGCTGCCCTTTTCATCATACCGCCAGAAATTTCAGAGGGATAAAGATCGGCCGCGTGCGAAAGGTTTACCCTTTCCAGGCAGAATTCGGCACGTTTTTTTCTTTCACGCAGGTTCATCCGGGAAAACATGTCCAACGGGAACATCACGTTTTCAAGCACTGTCTTGGAGTCGAACAGGGCCGACCCCTGAAACAGCATTCCCATGTCACGACGCAAGCGTTTCATCTCCCTTGCCCGCATTTCGGTAATGTCGCGACCGTTATACCTGATCTCTCCGGAGTTGGGTTGTATCAAGCCGATAAGGCATTTTAAAAAAACCGTTTTGCCCGAACCGCTCTTTCCGATGATCATATTCACGGCTCCTTTTTTAAAGGAAGTCGTAATATCGTCGAGAACGATACGGCCTTCGAATTCTTTAATTAAATTTCTTACCTGAATCATACTTATCAAGATTTGTCTTTCTCATCCCATGACCAACTGCGTGAAAACCAAGTCGGCAGCCAGTATCAGGATATTATTGATCACGACCGAGTCGGTACTTGCTTTTCCCACCTCGAGCGATCCGCCTTTAACGTGATAACCAAAATAGGCGGAAACAGAAGCGATTATAAAGCCGTAAATCATCGATTTCAGGATGGAGGTCCAGACAAAGCTCTCCCGAAAAAAAAACTGAATTCCGTATATGTACGTTGACACCGGGGGAGTACCCGTGAAAAGACAGATGATGTATCCACCAAACATACCCAGAAACATGCTCAACGCCACCAACACAGGCATAAAAAAGACAAACGCCGAGACTTTGGGCATAATCAGGTAATTGGCCGAATTCACGCCCATAATATCCAATGCGTCAATCTGTTCCGTAACACGCATCGTGCCAATTTCCGAAGCAATGTTGGACCCCACTTTTCCCGACAGAATCAGACACATGATGGTGGAAGAAAACTCCAGCAAGATAATTTCGCGAGAAACCACTCCAACTGTGAAGCGGGGCAGTAAAGGAGAAGCTACATTTATAGCGATCTGCATAACAATAACTGCTCCGATAAAGAAAGAGATGATTATAACCAGCCAAATGGAGTTGACCCCCAGCTTGTAAACTTCTTTCGAGAATTCTTTAAAAAATTCTCGAACTCGGTCGGGCGGAGCCATCACTCTTCTCATGAGCTCGACATATTCGCCGACACTCTCTAAAGAACTTACAATGCTCATTTCATCGGGAATTAACGTGCACAAAGATAGGCAATGTTTTTTATTTTGATGATTGGCTGGGTAAAACAATTGAGGAAAATAATTGTATTACCTTTGTCAAATGTACGAATACAACGACAAAGAGCTGGGGAAAATAATCGTGAAACCCAACATCCGGGCAAAGCGGATCATCGCCCGAAGAAAAGGGGAATATATCCAGTTAACCGTTCCGTTTGGGCTTACGCCGAAAAAGCTATCCTCCGTATTGGACGTCATGCGTCATCGGCTAATGAACATGTGTCCGGCTAAAGATCAGCTGATCACGGAAGATTCCGTACTGGAAACGTTCCCTTTTACGGTGAGGTTGTCGAGGACATGCCTGGTAGAGAGTGTTAAAATGAGGCTAAATGACAGCGGTTTGATCGTTTTTATTCCCAAGGATTTTGATTTAGAAAACTCAGCTTCTCAACACATCGTCAAGGAAATGATCAGGCAGGCTTTGCGACACGAAGCCAAAAGAATTTTACCTGAAAAGACACGAAAATTTGCACAAGTACTCCACCTGCAGGTAAACGATATAAAAATCAACAAAAGTGTGTCGCGCTGGGGGAGTTGCTCCCACCGGAAAACCATCAATTTCTCTTATTACACGATGTTGCTATCCGAAAAACAGATTGATTATGTGATTCTTCATGAGTTGGCACATACGGTCGAACTGAATCACAGTGAAAAATTCTGGGAGTTGCTCGATCGTTTTTGCGGTGAGGACGCCAAAACCATCAGCCGGTCGCTCAGGAAATACCCATCAAAAGCCTATCAACTGTTGAGACCTTGATTTATAAATCTTTCAGCATTATGTCACTGGGAGATTCATAAACAGACATTCGTGTATGCATCAAGGCATTCCAGTGCCGAGCGAAATCTCCTTCTACATCAATCAGAAAATCTTCTGAGCCCTCCTTGTCTATCTGCTCTATCAGGTCATTAACTGTCAGCAAATTAATATCCAAAGCGGGCTGGTAGGCCATAACGCGATCGTCATCCGGCGTAGGAGTCGGTAAAATCACCTGAAGCTTGTGAAGTTCATCGATAATATCGTTGGTCAACTTAATGGGTATTTTGCATTTCATCGAAATCTGATCAGCGGTAAGCGGGGTTTCACCTTCTGCGAACCGCTTTACAATTACCGATGCAATCATAAGGGTAAAGAAATCCCGAAAACGGCGGCTGATATTTTTAGTTTCCCTGTCGAAAGAAAATTTCCGGACATTTTGTGCCGAATAGGACAACTCTGCTCCTATCAGTACAATAAACCAGGACATCTGTACCCAAAGGAGTAATAGCGGTATAGCGGCAAAAGCTCCGTAAATGGCATTGTACTTTGCTATCCACAACTGGCCGTTCAAATAAATCATCTGAAAAAGCTGAATAGCGATACCGCCGATAATTCCTCCGATCAACGCGCTTGCCCATTTCACTTTTGTGTTGGGCATAAACCGGTACAAGAGTGTCAAGGTGATGATCATTACTAAAAAAGGAAGAAAATTCAACACCTGGGTTACCACAGGATCGAGGATATAACTGAACTTATCAAACGGGCCCGTGGAAGCCTGGATAAGAGCTGTCAGGCTGTAATTCAGGACGGCAAAAATAGGCAACAGCAGAATGAGCGCAAAGTAATCGACCGCCCTTCGTTGGATAGATCGTCCTTTTTTCACTCCCCAAATACGGTTAAAGCTGTTCTCTATATCGGAAAACAGTAAGATAACGGTATATAACAGCAAGATAACCCCGATTCCGGCAAAAACCCCCCCCCTAGCATGCTCCAGTGAATTGTTTACCAGCTTGATGATTGTTTCGATGGTGAAAGAGGTCGTTTCCGACACATCGACAAGAGCATCGGTCGCCATTTCCGTATCGCTGTTGTTGAAAAAGTCGAAAATCTGGCTTTCCAGGATTTTCTCGAACCCGAAACCGCGGGCAATGGCAAACAGCACGGCCAGCATGGGGACGAGAGAAAGTATCGTGCGATAGGTCAACGAACGGGAGCTGGCACCGAGGTTTTGCTCCTGCACTCCTCTAACGGTAACTTTAAGAACATTGTGCAAAACATTCTTTTTATTGGAGAAATTTTCGGGATTTAGCCGCCAGATTTCGTAAGTAAGAAAGTGAACCCATTCCTTTATTTGGAGCCTGATCCTTTCAAACAACCCAGGCTTGTCTTCCTCCTCCTGTTTCGAAACTCTTTTTTTCCTTTTCAGCATACCGTCAAAATAAAAAAGCAGCGGGCCTGTAAGCCGGGTTCTGTATCCCGACAAGTCGGGATCGTTTGTCATTTATCTAAGCGACCTACCCCTCGGCATCGGGCGAGCAACCCTACTTATCCGATATACATGGTCTTGCAACCCATAAGACGTACGGCATACCGTGTTGCCACGGCACCCGGTAAGCTTTTACCTTACCTTTTCACCCTTGCATCGTAATCTCTCGAGAAAACGAAGCGGTTGTTTTCTGTTACGCTACTCTGCCCTCACGAACAGCTTCCCGTTAGGAAGTATGGTGCTCTGCGTTGCCCGGACTTTCCTCCCCGAATCCCAACAAGTATCGGGACCGAAGCGACAAACCGGCCTGCTGCATCTGCAAAAGTAATAATAAGTAATGACTTTGTTGCGGTTTCACCCGGTTTTCTAATTTCCACACCCGCACAATTATCTTCATAAAAACATTCAGCCGCTTCACTTATAAACCTCAAGACTGTCTACGAATCTTTGCTCTAATCAAACCGTATACTGTGAAAACTTGTGCATAAACGACTCGTAATACGTTTTTGACACCGGGAGGTCGGGGGTATTTTCTGCATCCAGTTCAAGCACAATCCCTCCTTTTACTTTTTTCAGTATCTTCACCTTGTCCATGTTCACAATATAAGAGCGGTGACAACGTGACAACGGAGTATCTTTTGTCAGGTTCTCCTCCATCCACTTCAGCGAATTGCGAAGCAGGAAGCGGGATTGCCTGGATTTGTTCAGGTAAAAGATGGTGGCGTAATTATCGGCA
This sequence comes from Porphyromonadaceae bacterium, assembly GCA_022840285.1. Taxonomy (GTDB): domain Bacteria; phylum Bacteroidota; class Bacteroidia; order Bacteroidales; family Dysgonomonadaceae; genus Petrimonas. The sequence continues at coordinate 21,164 of JALHIE010000044.1, read as the reverse complement.
GATTCAATATACAGCAGGTTCTCCAGGGTGATCGAAATCTTCAGATCCCCCTTTTCGTCGGGAAATGCCACCAGGGTTCTTGTATGCGGGTCCGCCGTTTTTTCCTGTTCCATGTTTGCTAAAAGCAAACTTTTTTCCTTCCACGAGAAGTAAAGCCACGAAATAGCATAGGGTAACAACAGCACCAAGGCTGTATTTACAGCGCTTTGACGAAAAATATCCATAAAATCCCTGTCGGCACCCTCCTTGGGCACAAATTTCGAAAAAAGCGAATAAAACACGGCCATGGCCAGTACCTCACACAAGATCCAAAAACTATATTGCCAATAAAGGATATCGTTTTTTTTCGAATAGGCCGCAAGAATAACACGGCTGACTACCACCACCAACATTCCGGTAAGGATAATCAGGCTGGAAAAAGTAAAATATTTAAAATCAGAAATAGCGGGATACCATGCCCTTGAGCCGAAAGGTTGGAAGATATTGATGAACAGCAATGCAAAAATCGCCGTAAACACGATCATTTTTACCGCGTTGCCTTTCTCGTATAAGTATGCGGGTATTTTCCCATTCATGTTAAAACTGTCAGATACCGACCCGATGCAAAAATAGTTTTTTATTGAGGATTAACCAAATGAAATGCATGCCGTACCAAAAATATTTCGCCCCTCTATAGCTGATTTTACCCCATATAAAGGTTCCTGCCACATACCGGCAACCGTTTTCCCTTTGATTTGCGGATACCTGAAAAAGGGTATTCCTTCACGGAAAAAATGAAGTATTGTCAACGATTTACCGAACTGGCCAACCTTTTTAAACAAGGGGCGGACTGCCGCTTAACCGAAACAGAAACAAGCATCCGTTTTTTTCCGTTCGGAAGCACGTCATGTTCTGGCGAAACCTTACCTGCCGATAGTTGCATCGAAGAGAATTTTTTCTTTGAATATCCCGTGTTTACCCCCTGCGGAAAACAAAAACAGGATAAAGCTATCTTGCTTTTACACGGGCTGAACGAACGCAACTGGAACAAATACCTCACCTGGGCAGAGTTTCTGTTAGACGAGATCAATACACAGACGACCGCTCCATAAGTTTTGCCAACGTAGCATTGAGCGACCGCATCAGTCGGAATCCGGAGCGCTTTTATTTGTCGGGAAGACAAACCTGTGCCGACTTGACTTCTTTATTCGAAACGATAAAAACCGGCAGGCATCCTCTTTTCAAGGAGGGTACGCATATCGATATCTTTGCCTATTCCATCGGAGCGTTCCTTTCGCAGGTGACACTCATGGCGAACCCGCAAGGCCTTTTCTCCGATACACGGTTGTTCATGTTTTGCGGGGGGAGTATATTCCGTTCCATGCATGGCGTTTCCCGAAGCATTATGGATAGGGCCGCCTTTGAAAAGCTGTATAACTACTACGTTTATACTTTCGGCATGGAACCAATCGCTAAATGGTTTCGGGACAAAGCTTTCGACGCATTTTTCCAGATGATTTTACCCGAGAGGTTTCAAACACAGCGCGAAAGCTTTTTTGAACGGATCGGGGAAAAAATCAGAGGCATTGTTCTTGCGCAAGATGTGGTAATTCCATACCATGGAGTACAAGAAGCGCTGGGGATAAAGAATACGGAAGTAAGAATTGAATTACTGGATTTTCCATATCCTTATTCTCACGAAAATCCTTTTCCCGTGAACCTCAAAGATGTTTCATCCGTTGACCGTTCTTTTATGAATGTCTTTTCCCAGGCAGCCGGTTTTTTAGAATAGGCTTTTTAACTTTTTTTTTCTTTACAACCTGATTTTAATGTTTTATTTGTATATTTGGGCTCGAAAGTTTGAGGAATGAGTAATTCCCGGAATTGCTCCAGTCTTCGGAATCTCCATCAAAATCGGTTGGGAGATTATTATATTTAGTAAAATTTCAAATAGAACTAATTATGTCGGTAAAATTGAAGAAAAAAGGGATCAGCCTGCTATTCGTATTACTTTCCTTTGCATCACTGTCTGCTCAATACCAACCCCACTGGGATTCGTTGGATAAAAGGGAAGTACCCCAATGGTGGCAGGATGCCAAGTTCGGTATTTTTATTCACTGGGGACTGTATTCCGTTCCCGCCTACGCTCCTGTCAATGAAGTAGATGGTATTTACGAAAAGTATGCCGAACATTATTACAACCGGCTCTTAACCGGCAACAAGTTTTTTCAGGATTTTCACGCAAAACAATACGGTGAACACTTCAAATACGCTGATTTTGCACCCCTCTTTAAAGCCGAATATTTTAATTCCGACGAGTGGGCAGAACTTTTCAGGGAAGCGGGTGCGAAATACGTCGTGCTGACATCCAAGCACCACGACGGTTTTTGTTTATGGCCCAGTACACAATCCCCTCATTGGAACAGCGTGGTGATGGGGCCGCATACCGATTTAATCGGTAAGTTATCCACCTCAGTCCGCAATACCGGTCTCCGTTTCGGGTTGTATTATTCCCTGTTGGAATGGGCTCATCCGTTGTACTCCCAGCCCACCATTGAAAAATGGGTGGACAGGCACATGATTCCGCAGATGAAGGAGCTGGTCAACAATTACAAGCCCGAAATCATTTTCTCCGATGGAGAATGGGATTACGACAGCAAAACCTTGAAAAGCGAAGAGTTCCTAGCCTGGTTGTACAACGAATCTCCCGTAAAAAACTCGGTAGTAGTAAACGACAGGTGGGGAAAGGAGACCAGAAGCAAACACGGGGGCTACTATACCACGGAATACGATCTGGTGCACAGTCAGCAGGGTATTGGAGACAACGCGGATCATCCGTGGGAAGAAAGCCGCGGTATAGGAACATCCTACGGATACAACCGTTTCGAAACAACGGAACATTACCTTTCTTCAAAACAGCTGATCGATATCCTTATCGATAAAGTGGCGAATGGCGGTAATTTCCTGCTGAACGTAGGCCCCGATGCAACCGGCATGATCCCTGTCGTTATGCAGGAAAGGTTATTGGATATAGGGAAATGGCTGAAAGTGAACGGAGATGCCATCTATTTTTCGCAGCCGTGGAAAAGTCCCAACAGGCCAAAAAACGAAAACCTGCTCTTCACACGGAAAGGAGGGAATTTGTATATCCTTTTAAAGAAGTGGCCAAAGACACCTGTCATCCTTACCGGCCTGAAAGGTGCGGGAAAAGTTGAATTATTGGGATACAAGGGAACTTTGAATACAAAACAACAACAGGGAAAACTGACGATCACCTTCCCCCCCTCCTTAATTAAAGTTTCAGATTTCAGGGAATAGTGCTTTTCCATTTTAGGGAAGTTTTTACTTCCTTTATGTCGTTTTTGGTTTTTTTGAGTTTGAAATTTCATATTGAGCTTTAGCGAATAAGAATGACTAATACCACTAAAAACAAGATTGAATTCGAGAATATCTATGTTGCCCACTACTCGAGGATGAAACGTTTTGCACAGGAATACGTTATTCGCGAAGAGGATGCAGAGAATATTGTGCAGGATGTCTTTCTCGATTTGTGGGAGCAGAACTTTCTTTTGCTGACGCACACCAATCTTTTTGCTTATCTGTTTACGACGCTAAAGAACAGATGCATCGATTTTTTAAGGCACAAGACAATTGTGCAGAATACCGCACAAAAGTTGCAGGACGATTACTCGAAGGCTCTGCAGATGAAGTTTCAATCCCTGGAAGCTTTCGATGAGCAGCTGTTTTCTGAACCCGATATTGAAACGGTCATTCAAAACGCTATCGAAAGCCTGCCTGAAAAATGCCGTGAAATCTTTATTCTAAATAAAATTGAGGGGAAAAAACAAAAAACCATCGCGCAGGAGCTGAATGTCTCCATCAATACCGTGGAAAGCCAAATGGCAATAGCCTATAAAAAACTAAAAGAAATACTAAAAGACCACATTCCTTTACTTATCTTTTTACTTGTTTAATTTTTTTTATTTTTTCTTGGTGGTTTTTTCACGTTCGATCGTTAATTAATAAAGCTAATAAAGAATGGAGGAAAAACTTCCCAAATATTTCTCGGGAGAACTGGGACAATCCGACACATCCGAGTTGTTCAACGAGTTGAAAACGAGCGAAGCCTTACGAGAGGAGTTTGCACGTATGCAAAATGTATATGCGCTTACTCACTTATCCAAATTATCAAAAAATGAATCGGATGGCAGGAAAAGCTTTCAGGTATTCCTGCAGCGATTAAAGGCAAGAAAACGTCTAAAGGTTATTCGACTAACCATGCGGTACGCTGCGGTAGCCCTGGGACTTATTGCCTCCACATTTTTCGTCACGCGATATTTTCTCGCCGATACCGGCAACGATGGGGAACTAAACAGATTGGTTGTCCCTGCCGGACAGCGTGCACAGCTAACGTTGCATGACGGCACTTCAGTGTGGTTGAATGCACAATCGACCCTCACTTATCCTGCCCGTTTTTCAGGAAAATCTCGTAGGGTGACTGTTTCCGGGGAGGCTTACTTTGACGTGGCAAAGAATTCAAAAAAACCTTTCATTGTCTCTACACAGGACATGGAGATGAAAGTGCTCGGGACCCAATTCAATGTGTACAGCTACCCCGGAGCCGGCTGTATCAAAACCGACCTCATAGAGGGCTCGTTAAGGGTTTACAACAAAGAGTCGCCAAATGCAGGCGTTACATTGAAACCCAACGAACAGATCGTCGTGAAAGACGGAAAAATGTTTCCGGGAGAAATCCGGAATTCCGATTACTTTCTCTGGAAAGAGGGGATATATGCTTTTGAAAACGAGCGTCTTCTGGACATTATCGAAAAGCTTCAGCTTTACTACGATGTAAAGATTGTAGTAAAAGACCCCGAAATATTCAACGTACGTTACACCGGAAAATTTCGCCAACGCGACGGGATTGACGAGATCCTGAGGATAATCCAGAAAATACAGAAGTTTAATGTTCAAAAAGATACAGAAAATAACATTATCACAATTACAAAATAAATTTATTAATCCCTTAAAAACGCATGTGCCTATGATAAAAAACGAAAGATAGAAAAAGCGATAAGTGCGCCAACACCTATCGCCAAAATAAAGTAAACACAAAGAGATCAAATCTAAGTTATTCACTTTAAACACACAAATATATGAAAATAAACACTTCATCCGATCACTTTTTAATAAAAAAAAGTGACTTTAAAGATTTATTTAACATCATGAAAATCTGCTTATTTCTATTGTTTGCCTTCGCATTTCAACTGATGGCAACAAATACAAACGCACAGGATGCAATTATAGAACTGAAGTCCAACTCTGTAACGGTTAGTCAGCTGATCAGTGAGATTGAAAAACAGACGGACTATCTAGTCGTTTACAGTAACCGTGAAGTAAACACCTCGCGCACAGTAAGCTTGAAAAACAAATCGGACAAAGTATCCGAATACCTGAACCAAACCTTCAGCGGCACAGATATCGGTTACGATTTTGAGAAAAACTATATTGTCCTTTCGAAGAAGGCCCAACAAACCGCAAGCACAATTACAAATTTGGTGCAAACTCTTCAACAGCAAGGGAAAACCGTAAGGGGTACCGTTACCGATTCAAATGGAGAGCCCGTTATCGGGGCGACAATTGTTGTAAAAGATAACCCTTTGCAAGGTACAGTTACAGATATCGATGGCAATTTCATTTTGTCTAATTTGCCGGAAAACGCTGTATTGCAAATCACTTATGTGGGAATGAAAACTCAAGAGGTAAGTACAGTAGGAAAAAGCACAGTTAATGTTATATTGGAAGTTAATGCAGAGTTATTAGACGAAATAGTAGTTGTAGGTTTTGGTACGCAGAAGAGAGTGAACCTCACAGGCGCGGTAACTACGGTTACTGCCAAAGAATTTGAAAATCGTCCGGTTACCAATGCGGCTGCCGCTTTGCAGGGGAAGATAGCCAACCTGAATACCTACAACTCCGATGGTGGTGTAGGGAAAAAAGCGTCTTTCAATATCCGTGGATATGCCGGTTTAGGCACAACGTACTCTCCTTTGGTTATTATTGACGGCGTCCCCAGCAATTTTGACTTTATAAACCCCAACGATATCGAAACGCTTACCGTATTGAAAGATGCGGCTGCCAGCGCCATATACGGTTCACAAGCTGCTTATGGAGTTATACTGGTAACGACCAAAACAGGAAAAAGGAATGAAAAACCCAGCGTGAACTACAATAACAACTTCGCCTGGGTTAATCCAACCGTGCTTCCCCAAACAGCCGGCTCGCTGGAGTTTGCCAAGTTGTTCCGTGAATCTTCAATCAACGGTGGCGGCTCAGGTGTGATTGACCTGGAAACTTTGGAAAGAATTGAACAGTATTATTATAATCCGGGCAGCATTCCGAGTAATGTTCCAAGTTTGAGCGATCCCGAAAGATGGTCGGATTGGAATGAGGGAAGATCTAACGGAAATGATGACTGGGGAAAAGCCATGTTTCGAGGAAACCAGATGAATCAGGTGCATAACCTTTCGGTGCAGGGGGGAAGTAATAGTTCGTCATACCTGATGTCGTTCGGTTATACAAGGGATGAAGGGAAACTGAGGTATTATGACGATAATTACCAACGCTATAATTTCGCCACAAAACTGTCTTCGGATGTTACGAAGTGGTTTACGCTGAGCGCCAATATCCGTTTTTCAAAAGAACAGACGAATACGCCTTCTTATCACAGCAGTTCCATGGAACAAAGCGGAGGAATCAATACCTTGATTAACTGGATGTGGTACGCATGGCCGACTATTCCGGTACATGAGCCTAACGGGTATTTTTCTAATGCAGGCAGGATGGCTTTTATCGCTCAGGCAAACCCGAACCTTACTTATACGGATGTTTTTAACGGAACGGGAAGCGCCCTGTTTAAAATCCTTCCGGGATGGACGGCCAATGTTGACTTCGTTTATGAAAAGTGGGCGGTAAAGCAGACCTATTCTAAGGGTTATATCCAGAGGTATGCTGTAAGTGGCGAACCGGATCCCCTTTGGAGCTGGGGAGGACCTACGCAAGTTTGGCAGAATGGATATAATGATGATTACAATTCAGCAAATGCCTATACCACTTATGAAAAGGAATGGAAGGGCCATTCCTTTAAGTTAACGGCTGGTATGCAATCTGAATATAAAACTCAATATCATTTGTCTGCCAATAAAACAGATTTAGTATTGCCGGAAGAACCGGCTATTTCAACAGCTACGGGAACGGTCAGTGCAGATGATGTATTAGATCATTATACCACGCTTGGCCTTTTCGGACGTTTCAATTATGGTTATAAAAGCAAATACCTTTTTGAATTTACTATGCGTCGGGATGGCTCTTCGCGTTATCGCGAAGGAGAGCAATGGGGTACATTCCCATCAGCTTCTGCCGGATGGAACATTGCGCGAGAAGGTTTCTTTGAACCCGTTCAACAGTATCTTTCCGAACTGAAGCCCAGGGTTTCGTACGGTGAACTTGGAAATATGAGGGGAAAATCATATCAGTACCTCTCTACCATTTCATACACTCCGCTATCCAGTTATATCATGGATGGAACACGGGTAGGCTCTTTTGGTACACCTACCCTGATTGCCTACAATACATGGGAACGGAATCGTACGCTGAATTTCGGGTTGGATGCCGCCGCATTGAGTAACCGTTTGACCGGTTCATTCGACTGGTATCAAAGGGACATTATCGGTTTGATAACACGAGGCGTTACTTTACCGGCCATATTGGGCGCCAATTCTCCGAATACGAATAATGCCGATATACGGAACCGAGGATTTGAAATAACCCTTAATTGGCGTGACCAATTGACGCTCGCCAACAAACCGTTTACGTATGGCTTTTTTGCCAATCTGTCCGATTATACGGGGGTTGTAACCAAATATTCCAATCCAAACGGTCTTATTTCCGATTGGTATGTGGGTAAAAATATGGGTGAGATCTGGGGATATACAACCGACCATATTATGATTGATGCAGCCGAAGCGGAACAGATGAATCAGAGCGGAGCACAGAAACAATTTGGCTCCAACTGGTCGAGAGGTGATATGAAATACAAGGATTTGAACGGAGATGGATTTATCAATTACGGCAATAACACACTGGATGATCCGGGCGACCAATCCGTTATCGGCAACAATACGCCACGCTATAATTTTGGGTTCGGATTCAACGCAGAATGGAATGGCTTTGACGTATCTGCTATTTTTCAGGGAACCGGTAAACGCGATTTGTGGTTGAGTGGTGTTCTCTCTTGGGGGCTTGGCGGTGGACAATGGCAGTCTAATGTTTGGAAAAATACACTGGACTGCTGGCGTGAGGACGGAAGCAATCTTGATCCCTACTGGCCACGCTTATATCTGGGAAATACCAGCAAAAACCTGCAGACCCAGACGAAATATCTGAACAATGCTGCTTATTGCCGTTTCAAAAACGTCCAGTTTGGGTACACCATTCCCAGACATGTATTGCAAAAATTTACAGTAGACAAGTTGCGTATCTATTTCAGTGGAGAAAATTTATTGACATTCAGTAAAATCAATGAGAATTTCGACCCTGAAGCACCCGGCGCCAGCGTTTATCCGCTTTCGAAATCAGTTTCGATCGGACTTAATATCACATTCAAATAATAAGCTAAAATATAATGAATATGAAAAAGATATATTTTATTTTTCAAACAGGCATAGTCCTGTTGCTGACGGCTTGCTCGGATTTCTTGATAAAAGATCCGTTAGACCAGATTACCGATGTAAACCTGACTTATACGGCGGAACAGTGTAAACTGTATGTCAATAAATATTATACGGTATGGGGTTCTCCCAATTCCGTATTTCATGCTGATTTGGGATCAGATAATTTGCTTTCATACAGTTACAGTAATAATCCGGATTTGATTGATAACCGGGTAGTTCCCGCATCCGGAGGAGGATGGGGTACCGGTGAATGGGGTAATATACGCAGCATCAATTTCCTTCTGGACAATTACCGGAAATCAACCGAATTGGATAAAGTGGAGCCTTTTATCGGGGAAGCGCGGTTTTTCCGTGCACACTATTATTTTGTGCAGTTCCTTACAAAATTCGGAGGTGTTCCATGGATAGAAACACAACTTGGATTAGAATCACCTGAGTTGTATCAGCCTCGTGCCAAAAGGCATGAAATAGCCGACCATATTCTGGCTGACCTGGATTTGGCGATAGAAAGAATACCGTCGTTCAGCGTTCAGGCGCGGGGACGCATATCCAAAGAAGTCGCTCAATTATACAAAGCTCGTGTTGCCTTGTACGAAGGTACCTGGGAAAAGTATCATGCAGGAACAGCATTTGCCGGAGAAGGCGATGTGCGTAAATATTTAACGACTGCCCGCGATGCCTCATTTGCTGTGATCAATTCAGGTTTTTTCAGTCTGGATAATGTAGGCATAAAGGATGGGTATCATCTTTTGTTTAACCAGCATGATTATTCCAACAGCAAAGAAATCATGTTGTGGAGAAAATACAACCTCGCCTTGGGTGTCTCGCATAGTGATAATCGAGACGCGCAGTGGAATGGACAAGGGGTTGGTCTGACGCGAAGGCTGGTGGAGTCCTATCTTTGTATAGATATTGACGGTAAAGCCAAACCAATCAGCCTGGCAAGCAACTATCAGGGCGATGATAATTTATTGAAAGTTATTGCCAACCGCGATCCAAGATTGACCCAGACCATGTTTGCCCCGGGAAGACCCAGAACCATTAATGGCATAGATACCACCGTTATTTTTGCCAAACCGAATATCAATCGGACCGATGTAGAAAAATGTGTAACAGGATATGAAATGGCCAAGGGACTGGATCCTGACTTTGCGCAAGCGATGGCTGCTTCCGACGCTGAGAAAGCAACTGTTATTTTCCGTTACGCCGAGGCTTTATTAATCTACGCCGAGGCAAGGGCAGAATTAGGCGAACTGACGCAGGCCGACCTGGATATGACCGTCAATAAACTGCGGGACAGAGTGGGTATGCCCCATCTTTCCCTTGCCCCGGGATATACCGACCCTAACGGTGATTTTACGGCGGCAAGAGGATATGAAGGAGTTCCGGTATCCAATATTCTTCAGGAAATCCGCAGGGAACGCCGTGTGGAATTTGCGTTGGAAGGCTTCCGGCACAATGACCTGAAACGCTGGCGGGCACATCACCTTTGGAATCATGATAAAATTCAGGGGGCTAAAACGGCGCAGTTTAAAGACTTGACCTGGTTGGTTGATTTCTTCAAAACATTCCCGGTACCTTCTACAATCAATGGAGGGTATGATGAGTTTATAAACACAACGGTGGCCAAATGGATTCCCGAAAGTATTGAAGGAAATAACTACTGGACGGATGACGAAGGGTATTTTGCTCCCTATCAAAAATACATACCGGACGGGCATTTTAAATTCGATCCGAACAAGGCTTATTTGTTGCCGTTACCAACAGAGCAGTTGGTGGTAAATGAAAACTTAGTACAGAATCCGGGTTGGGAATAACTTGTAGATAGTAACTATATGTATATTAAAGGCGGGAATGATAATCCGTCCCCGTCTTTTTTTATCTTTGTAAAAGAAACAAACAGGTAATGTCATGAGAATTAAATTGATTTTATTAGTCGTATTAACGACTATTTTCCAGTCATATAGCAAAAGCTCGGCAGACGTTTTTATCGAAGCCGAGAGTTTTTCCGAAAAAGGAGGCTGGGTTGTTGACCAGCAGTTTATGGATCAGATGGGGTCGCCTTATCTAATGGCTCACGGGTTGGGGAAAGTCGTAGCCGATGCTCATACTACGGTAGAATTTCCGGAAACAGGAACGTATCGCTTGTGGGTACGTACCTTTAACTGGACGGCGCCCTGGTATAAAGGCGCCGGACCGGGACAGTTCAAGTTGAAAGTGAACGGAAAGGTTCATCCGGTTGTTCTGGGAAACACAGGTGAGCAATGGATGTGGCAGGATGCTGGAAAAGTGTCTGTTAAAAATGAACAGACACAAATCGCTTTACAGGATTTAACCGGATTCAATGGACGGTGCGATGCGCTTCTTTTCACCAAAGACGAATCGTTCGTTCCGCCTTCCGACCTTGACAGTCTCTCGGAATTTCGCCGAAACAGGTTGGGTATTGAAGTACAGAATACAAAACATTATGATTTGGTGGTTGTCGGCGGGGGAATTGCCGGAATTTGCGCAGCGGTTTCTGCCGGTCGTCTGGGGCTTACGGTGGCATTGATAAACAACCGCCCTGTGCTTGGCGGCAATAACAGCTCGGAAATTCGGGTGAGTTTAATCAACGACCTTCCCATTTATGGTGGTAATCACGGTTCCATCCCATTCGGATTAAGCGGCGACAATGATTTTAATCTCTATCCGAATCTTGGAAATGTGATGCGAGAGATTGCAGTTAAGATGGAGAGACACTATTATAATGCGGGACCTCCGGAAGCATATCTTGACGATGAAAAGTTGGCAATGGTTAAGCAAACCCCCAATGTGGATTTATACCTGAATATGCACGTTTTCAAAACAGAGATGAGCCAAAATACGATTAAAGCCGTTGTTGCCCGCCATATCGAAAACAGTGCTGAACTGCGTTTTGAAGGAAGCTGTTTCGCCGACTGTACCGGCGATGCAACGGTAGGTTATCTGGCAGGAGCAGACTACAGAATGGGCAGAGAAGGCACTTATGAGGCTCTTGAAACCTTGGCACCAACTGTTGCGGATAACGCCATGACTGGAACTTCCAATTTATGGCGATACGAAACATTCGATACCCCGTCAACTTTTCCGGTGTTGGATTGGGCTTGCCAAATGAATCCCGATTTTTATGTTGAGGCGGATAGAGACTGGAGATGGGAAGGTGGCTTTTCCAAAAATACCATCACGGAGGCAGAAAACATCAGAGACCAAAACTTCCGGGCTATTTTCGGTAACTGGTCGTATGTGAAAAACAACCTTCCGAAATTCGCCAACAGGCAAATATCCTGGCTGGCGTATATTGCAGGAAAAAGAGAATCACGCCGCTTGCTGGGAGACATCATTTTAAATCAAAATGATATACAAAATCAGGTAAAATATGATGACGCAAGTTTTACCACCACCTGGCCACTGGATTTGCACTATCCCGATCCGAAAAACAGTAAATATTTTCAGGGGGAAGAGTTTTTCAGTTATTGTGTAAAAACATATATTGCTCCTTACCATGTGCCCTATCGTTGCTTGTATTCACGGAATATCAACAACCTGTTTATGGCGGGACGAAACATTAGCGTAACCCATGTGGCTTTCGGCACCATACGTATCCAACAGCAGACCGGCATGATGGGCGAAGTCGTTGGTATAGCCGCATCGCTGTGCAAAAAATACAATATCGTACCCAGACAGGTATATACCGAACATTTAGCCGATTTAAAATCGCTGTTTAAAACGGGCGTACCGACAACAATGGTCAATGTTGCAAAAAATAAACCGGTACGCTATAGCGACGTCTCACTTACCGACAATACGAGCCAAATGCCGGCGTTTGGGGTGAAATTCGGCAATACTCCAAGATGGGTGTCGAATGATTCGAATACCGAACACTGGATGGAAATTGATTTGCAGGGAACATACGCTGTCAATGCGTGTAAAATATGGCGCGAAAATAATGTAAAACAGTTCCGTTTGCAGGCGAAGGTGAATGGAGCGTGGGTGGATGTCGTCAGCGAAGACAATGACCATAAGGCGGACTACTATAAGGAATTTAAAAGCGTATCAACCGATAAGGTCAGATTTTATGTTCCTGCCTACGCCAACAACCGAGTGCGTTTGTCTAATATTGAGGTTTACAGCATTAATCCACTCAATAAATAATAAAGAGCCGCAAATTGACGCCAATTTCCCCGGCGGTAACATTAAGATTATGAGTATCAATGGTGATTCCGTAAAACTATTGCAAGAGCTTCGAGATAGTTCCCATGATGAGATTTACTGGTCTTTCCGCATCCGAGGGGCAGAAGGACGGACATTGCATTTTACACTGCTGCCCTCGTCTATCAGCACACGAGGACCCGCAGTCAGCAAGGATGGAATTAACTGGCATTGGCTTTCAGACAAAACCGGTTTCGCTGCCGATAAGTTCGACTATTCCTTCAAACCGGACGAAAAAGATGTCTATTTCAGCCAGTGTATCAACTACACAGAAAGAAATCTCAATCTGTTTCTTGAGAAATACAAAAACAATCCAGCCCTGAAAATCGAGACGCTTTGCAAGTCGGAAAAGGGTCGTCGCGTCGAGCTGCTGCGGATTTGTGAAAACAAAAAAGCACCGTTTAAGATTTATCTTTCTTCGAGACACCATTGCAACGAAACAATGGGAACTTATGCAATGGAAGGAATTATCGAAACGGTTCTTGCCGATAGCAAAGACGGCAAATGGCTGCGTAAACACTGCGATTTCTTTATGGTTCCGCTTGTTGATAAAGACGGCGTAGAAGACGGCGACCAAGGCAAGAATCGCAAACCGCACGACCACAATCGCGATTATATTCAGCAAAAGTATCATTCGGTCAAAGCTATTACGGAAGAGGTTCCGAAGTGGGCGGACGGCAAACCGCTGTTTTTGCTTGACCTGCATTGTCCGTGGCTTCGGGGCGGCGATGACCCGTTGAGCGCCAAAGTTCTCGAATACACGAATAGAGAAACCAATGAATACTTTTATTTTGTAGGGCAGAATATCAGTGAAAGATTGACGAAATCCTTGCAGCGATACGGTGAAATACTGGAGAAAGAACGGAAAGGAACAATTCCGTTCAAGGCAAGCAACATTTTACCATTTGGTAGATCGTGGAACATTGCCAAGAATATCAAGGAAGGTATGCAGTCGTGCGGTAATTGGGGAACAACGCTGCCGAATGCGATATTTTCCAGTTCAACGGAGATTCCGTTTGCCAACGCCGAAGGAGTGGTTGTTGATGCCAATTCAGCACGGGACTTGGGAAAGGATCTGGCACATTCTATCCGGGTATATTTGGAGAGTTATCACGAGTAATGAGATATGGATGTACGAATAATTCCTTATGAATCCCGTTATCAACGGGATTTCAAAACGCTCAACGAAGAGTGGATCGTTTCTTATTTCGAAATGGAAGAGGAAGATCACAAAACGTTGGACAACCCGGAAGAATATATCCTACAAAAGGGCGGGTTTATTTTCGTTGCCCTTTACAACGGCGAAGTCGTCGGGGTATGTGCTTTGCTGAAGGATGCCAGAGGACATTATGATTATGAATTGGCTAAATTAGCTGTCAATCCCAAGTATAGAGGAAAGAAAACAGGTTTTCTATTGGTTCAGTCGGTCATCAATAAGGCAAAGGAATTAGGTGCATCCAAAATCTTTCTTGAGAGCAATACGCTTTTGGAACCGGCAATCCATCTTTACCGAAAGTTCGGCTTTAAAGAAGTAACAGGCTACTCAAGCCCATATAAACGTGTTGATATAATAATGGAATTAATAATAACATGAATGCAACATACCGATATTTTGAAGGAAATAACATTAATAAAATAATTACAAGAACAAATCATGAACAAACGAATTATTATTTCAGTCATTGCTCTGCTGTTTCTATCTTTATCAGCAAGTAAAATCAGCAGTCAAAGTAAAGTTGCCGGTAAAGACACATGGACCAAGTATGAACAGAACCCGGTACTTGGAGGTGGTGATTTAGGCACCATCTTTGATCTTTCCGTTCTCAAGGAGGAAGGTGTTTATAAGATGTACTGCTCTTGGAGACCTAAGAAAAGCTTAGCCTTATCGACCAGTACGGACGGAAAGAACTGGTCTGCACCTCAAATCATCATGGGGCCTAACGATGCCAATGATTGGGAAAAAGATTTGAACCGGCCGGTTGTATTACTCAAGGATAAAGTATATCATTTATGGTACACGGGACAGGCAAGAGGTAAATCCTGGATAGGCTATGCAACCAGCACGGACGGTGTCAACTTCACACGTCAGAGCAATGAACCCGTTTTATCGCCTGAAGAGGAATGGGAGAAGGTTGCCGTAATGTGTCCTCATGTTATCTGGGACGAGAAAGAAAAGCTCTTCAAAATGTGGTATTCAGGTGGAGAACAATACGAACCAGATGCCATAGGTTATGCTACCAGCCCGGATGGATTGAAATGGACTAAGCGGAAAGATCCTGTTTTTGTAGCCGACCCAAATAATAGTTGGGAACAGCATAAGGTTACAGCCTGCCAGGTAATAAAACGAAAATCTGATTATTTAATGTTTTACATTGGATTCTATGATATTAATTTTGCTCAAATAGGAATGGCCCGTTCGAAGAATGGGATTGACCAATGGGAACGTTATACAGGCAACCCGATCATCAAGCCCACTCCTGGAGGATGGGATGCCAGCGCTTGCTATAAACCGTATGCCATTCAGGAAAAAGACCGATGGATGCTCTGGTATAATGGCAGAAATGAATCCCTTGAACGGATTGGGTTAGCTATTTATGCCGGAAACAAATTAGATTTCTAGGTTATGCAGATTCATAAGACAAGGATCGGTATATTGTTTTACATACTATGTCTTTCCTCTTGGCCTTTATTAACTAAGGCCCAAAGTGGAAAGAACTTTATCAAACAGATTGAGTGGGAGTCGTACATTGATAAATTCAATCAGTTGGACGACGAATTGTATATTCAGAATATCCCTAACAGCGGAGCGAAAGCCTTTTTAGAAAATAAAATTCCACTCTTTGATTGTCCTGATAAGCAACTAGTAGAAACATATTATTTCCGGTGGTGGACGTATCGGAAACATGTTAAGAAAATACCGTCAGGTTATGTCATATCTGAATTTTTACCGGATGTTCCTTGGGCAGGGAAGTATAATACCATCAGTTGTGCCGCCGCCCATCACATCTATGAAGGGCGATGGTTGAACGATGAGCATATTATATCCAGCTACACCCGATTTTGGTTTTCGGGGGAGGGTAATCCCCGGTTGTATAGTTTTTGGCCAGCGAATTCAATTTACAATTACTATCTCGTGCATCCTGATATAGAGCTACTTACCTCTCTCTATCCTTCCCTGAAAGAGAATTTTGCTAAATGGGAAACTGAGAAGCGTGATTCCACACAACTCTTCTGGCAGGTAGATGATAGAGATGGGATGGAGTCGTCGGTATCGGGTAAGCTGTCTCCGGGAGCCAAAGGATATCGGGCTACAATCAATAGTTATATGTACGGCGAAGCGGAGGCCCTCTCACAGATAGCCAAATTAGTTGGTGATGAAAGTGGACATGTTTTTTACAAGAAGAAGGCTAAAGTTCTAAAGGAATTAATAAATACTCTCCTTTGGGACAAAGAAGCCGTTTTCTACAAAGTCATACCAAAGAATGGGAAAGTTAAATTTTCTCCGGCTCGCGAACTACATGGCTATACGCCCTGGTACTTCCGTATTGCTCCTGATTCGTATGCTGATGCATGGAAACAATTGCTGGATAAAGAAGGGTTTTATGCACCTTACGGACCGACAACGGTAGAACAAAGGAATTCCGGTTTTAGAATTTCATACGAAGGCCATGAATGCCAATGGAACGGACCAAGCTGGCCCTACTCAACAACAATCACCCTGGTAGGATTAGCAAATATGCTGAATGATAATCCATCACCTCCCCTTGGTAAAAAGGACTATCTGGATTTATTAATACAATATAGCAGAAGCCACAATCTTAAAAAGGATGATGGAACTACCGTACCTTGGATAGATGAAAATCTGAATCCTTTCACTGGTGATTGGATATCTCGCACCCGACTGAAAACATGGGAAAATGGCACTTGGTCAAAAAGCAAAGGTGGTGTAGAACGTGGAAAAGATTACAACCACTCTGGCTTTTGCGATTTAGTAATTACCGGCTTGATCGGTATTCGCCCTCAAGAAGGAAAGCAAATAACAATAAACCCGCTTATTCCAGCAGACACATGGGATTATTTTTGTTTGGATAATCTGATGTACAAGAATCATAAACTTTCGGTTGTATACGACAAATACGGAACCAAATACAAACAAGGAAAGGGCTTTATGATTTTTGTAGATGGAACATTAAAGAAAAAAACAGCCACGATAAGAGAAATTTCGATTAGTATAAATTAACTCCTTACTTGACTCATTTTTAGCGCGGTGGTGGATTTTTAATTATCCAATATCTGTTGAAACAACAGGAGGCCATGTACAAGAAGAGAAGCCATCAAGTAGGGGTTCGCATCGTGAGCATTAATCATACACATGCTCACCTCATCGTCCATGGCAAAGCAAAGGTAGGAACAGAGTCGGGAACCAAAATAAACATCAGCCTGTTGGGGGATATGCCTGGGCAGACCATTTTTACCGGAATGCCTTCAATGAGGGGCTGAAACTTCAGGTACAGGTTGAACGTTTCAGGAAGCTGACTGGGAAATACTCGGAACTGGTCCAGGTGAATAAGATTTATCTTATCCTGGAAGACTGACGGTTTTTGAATCTGATCCGTCACATAAGGAATATTTCCTTGCTTTTTTGTCTCGTTGCTATTGAACATGATGAAGGTGAGAAATATAAACATTTATCTAGTCAAACCGCAAATAAAATTGTGTGTCTGGCTATGAATTAATATGCAGTCCCTATTTAGAAAACTATAGATTATGGAATACAAAAACAAGAAGATTCAACTATCCGCCATGATGTTCTTCCAGTTCTTTATTCAAGGCTCATGGTACGTGACCATGGGAACCTACCTGGGAAGGACCC
>JALHIE010000044.1:0-3305 GCA_022840285.1 Porphyromonadaceae bacterium | reverse complement strand
CCTGACCCGCATCGAATCGTTCTCCTTGTTTTTTCCCGTCTTGTTGCTCTACAGCGTCTGCTTTATGCCCACCATGTCGCTGACCAACTCCATCTCGTTTGCGAACCTGCGCGATCCGGCCAGGGAGTTTTCCAAGATAAGGCTTTTCGGGTCGTTTGGCTGGATCTGTTCAGGACTACTAATAAGCGCCCTGAAAATTGAGCCCTACTCCACCCCATTCCTGATCGGGGCAGGCATCTCCCTGCTGGCCGGAGTATACGCGCTGACCCTGCCCCATAACGCTCCCGTGCGGACTATGGAGAAAGCGGGCGTGCGTCAACTGCTCGGGTTCGACGCGTTCAAACTGACCAGGGACAGGTCTTTCCTGGTCCTGCTCGTCTTCTCTGCGCTCATCTGCATCCCGTTGGCATTCTATGACTCCTTCACGAACCTCTTCATCACGGACGTGGGGATCGAGAATGCGGCCGCAGCCATGAGCCTTGGGCAGGTTGCCGAGGTGATCTTCCTGTTCATCTTCCCGATCTTCTTCCTGAAATTACGGTACAAGGGCAGTATCGTCGCCGCCATCGCGGCATGGATCCTGATGTACGGGCTTTTCACGCTGGGAGTCCGCACCGGCCAAAACGGATTCATCTACGCGGTGTTGCCGCTTCACGGGTTCTGCTTTACCTTCTTTTTCGTTGCCGGGCAGCTGTTCGTGGATGAAAAGGCTCCCTCCTCGCTGCGTAACTCCGCGCAGGGTCTCATCGCTTTTGCCACGTACGGGGTGGGCAAATACCTCGGCACGTTGATTGCCGGAAACGTGGTGGACCTCTATTCCGAACAGGGAAGATACGACTGGATATCCATATGGACGGTTCCTTTCCTGATGGCAATCGTTTTCCTTGCCGGGTTCCTGTTCCTGTTCAGGGAAGATGTAAAGAAGAGGCATAATATAAAGGAAACAATACCCGGGACGACATAGGGACTCGGCGGGAGCGGGCATGATTTTCCGTTTGATTGTAAATTGAATCTCAATTAAATAAACATTACATAAACATGAAACAAAGAAAACTGAAAATGGGCATGATTGGCGGCGGCAGCGATGCCTTTATCGGGGCCATACACCGTCGTGCTGCCTTTATGGACAACTACATTGAGCTGGTTTGTGGCTGCTTCAGCGTCAATCCTGAAATCTCCAGAAGCTCAGGCAGGGAATATTTCCTCCCGGATCACCGGATTTACGACTCCTACCTGGAGATGTTCGAGAAGGAGATGGAGCTGCCTGCCGGAGAACGGATGGATTTTGTAACCATAGTCACACCGAACAAGTGGCATTTTGAACCCGCCATGATGGCATTGCAAAGAGGGTTTCACGTGGTTATCGACAAACCGATGACTTTTTCACTGGAAGAGGCCCTCAAGCTGAAGGAGAAGGTGGAAGAGACGGGACTGGTTCTGGCGCTGACCCACGTATACTCGGGATATCCGGCAGTCAAGGAGGCAAAGGCAAGAATCGCAAACGGAGAACTGGGTAAACTGCGCAAAGTATACGTGGAGTATACCCAGGGATGGCTGTCGCAACGCATAGAGCTGCAGGGAGGGAATAATGCCGGATGGAGAACCAATCCAAAGACCACGGGCAAGGCCGGTTGCATGGGCGACATAGGAACGCATGCCTGGCACCTGGCAGAATACGTTACCGGTCTGAAAGTGCTGGAGGTGTGTGCCGATCTGCAAACGTACGTGGAGGGACGCCTGGTGGACGACGACGGGGCATCCCTGCTGCGAATGGAGAAGGGGGTTACCGGAGTGCTAATGGCTACCCAGATAGCCACCGGAGAGGCGAACAATATCCGTCTGCGTGTGTATGGTGATAAAGGCGGATTGGAGTGGAGACAGATGGATTCGAACAGGTTGACCCTCAGGTGGGGGGACAGGCCCGCTGAAGAGCTTTACATGGGAAACAATGAATTTCTAAGCGACCTGGCCAAATGGAATACAAGAACGCCTGCCGGCCATCCCGAAGGATTCATCGAAGCCTTTGCCAATATTTACCGCAATTTTACCCTGGCCGTCATGGCCAGAGAAAGCGGAGACAATCCGGGTGAACTGATTACCGACTTTCCTACCGTATACGACGGGGTAAGGGGAATGCAGTTCGTAGAAATGATGGTACAATCGGGAGGCGATAATCATACAAAATGGCAGAAATGGATTGAATAGCGAATATTCACGAGATGGCAAAACTTGACCTTGTTAAATAAATGATGCATAACAAACAAAAAAAATATAACCATATGAAAAGAGAGAACAACTTAACAAGAAGAACATTTCTTAAAACTTCGGCTGTTGCCGGAGCAGCAGGCGTGATCGGGACCGGAACGACGGGTTTTTTAACCTCTTGCAGCGGTGAGAAAAAGGATGTGACGGTTCCCCTGAAAGAACCCGGAACGTATTACGTGCCGGAGTTGGTGGACCTGGCTACAGACGGAAAAGAGTTGAAGGCCGGTGTTGTCGGTTGCGGAGGAAGAGGATCGGGCGCCGCCATGAATTTCCTGAATACCGCTAACGGTGTTACGATCGTGGCGTTGGGCGACGTGTTCGAAGACAAGGTGAACGGCCTGGCCGACAAGCTGAAAGCGGAAAAAAGCATCGATGTGCCGGCCGACAAGCGTTTCGTGGGCCTGGATGCGTACAAGCAGGTCATTGACAGCGGGATTGATATCCTGATCGACTGCACGCCGCCGTTTTTCCGCGCGGAACATTTCAAGTATGCCGTGGAACAGGGCAAGCATTGTTTCCTGGAAAAACCGGTTTGCGTGGATTCGGTGGGATACCGCACCATCGTGGCGACAGCCAAACAGGCCCAGGCCAAGAATTTAAGCGTTGTCACCGGAACGCAGCGCCACCACCAACGCTCATACGTTGAGTCATACAAACAGATCATGGGCGGCCTTATCGGGGAGATCACCGGGGGAGCCGTCTACTGGAACCAGAGCATGTTGTGGTACCGCGACCGCCAACCCGCCTGGAGCGATTTCGAATTCATGGTCCGCGACTGGGTGAACTGGAAATGGTTGTCGGGAGACCACATCGTGGAACAGCACGTCCACAACATCGACGTGTTTACCTGGTTCAGCGGGTTGAAACCGGCGAAAGCAGTCGCCTTCGGCTCCCGCCAGCGCCGCGTGACCGGAGACCAGTACGATAATTTCAGTGTTGACTTCACCATGGAGAACGGGATCCACCTGCACAGCATGTGCCGCCAGATTGACGGATGCGCCAACAACGTGAGCGAATTCATCCAGGGAACAAAAGGTTCG
>JALHIE010000156.1 GCA_022840285.1 Porphyromonadaceae bacterium | reverse complement strand
CCCGGATGTAATTGCCCTGCCGGGACATTGCCCATTCAATTTCATAGACGATTTGCGATGTGTTCTCCCATATCGGGGCAGGGCGGTGTGTGAATACAGCCGGGATTTTTCCTATCGTTATCGGCTCGTCGGTGCGCTCCCACCCACCCTCATTCTTGACGAATACGGTATGCGTGTCGCTCGTGTAGGTGTGAAAGTGTTCAACCTTTTTCGTTCCCTGCTTTACCTCGTAGCCGACGGATATTGCGATTACGTCGCTGTACTCGTCTTTCAGTATATAGATACGATGTCCGTGCATCGGGGAGTAGTTACGGCAGCGCAGTTTGAGCGGCGAATCGAAGCCGTATACGCTATTCCGTTCCTCTTTTGCGTACCACAACGTAAGCGTTAGGCATGATGCGTATAGTTGGTTGCAGCGTTCTATGTTTACGCTGTCGATACGGTTTCGGGTGAATATAGCCTCGAAGTATTTTGCGACTTCCTTTTGCTTGTCGTCTTTCGGGTAGTAGTTCCTTTTGACAGGTATTCCAACGGCGAGTTCTGTCATACGCTTGACGGCGAGGCGTTGCATATCCTGTACCACCCGGGACACCTTCGTTGTAACGCCGTCATCGACGATGTCTTGATAGAGTGCCGTATCCATTACAGGGTGCAGCAATGGGTTGTATTCCTTTTCGAGTGTATCCCATTCGGGTATTTCGATGTCAGTTTCTTTCAGGTCTTTGATAATGTCGTCAATCGCCCTGCTCTTGTCGAGAATTTCTTGTATTGTTGCCATGTTAATATAGTTTTTTAGCGAGTTTCGTTAGATTTCTGCGGTTTACTCTGTTATTCTTTTTTAAGTGATTATCAACAGAATAGCAAAGCAAATCCGGGTATTCGTCGTGAGGGAATGAAGGGAAGGCGCATATCTCCTCTATGAATGATTCGTTCCAAGCCCCTGCGACGAGGTACACACGCCCGGATTCGACGAAGGGCGAGGCTACATTTAGTCTTGTTTCTTTGCTTTCCCGGGGCGTTGGTGTCTTTGTTACGTTCAACCCCGTCCCCTCTCGCAGTTGGTCAATCACGGACAGTCCGTTTGCCTTCGGCTCGATGCGTATCGTACTGGTGTCAGTATATCCGTGTTCACGTACGTAAGTAGGTAGAAAACGAATAAGGTCGGGGAATTTCATACGTACTTTTTCGGCGCACACGATGTACAGGTCGTTCCCTATGCTGCAAGCACCGATGATTCCGGTAGGGTCGTTGGCGGCGTTGTCTGTATATGCTGTATCGACGTAGTAGTCTATCGGGGTGTTATCCCTTATGCGCTCAAAGTCGGCAAGCGGAACGTAATTAAACCACGAGCGTTGAATGATATTTCCGCCTTCGATTGCCGGGCGTTGTTGGTATAGCGAAGCGAATGTCCTGGGGCTGCGTGCCTCAATCTCTCTCAAACGTTCAAGGCTGTGTCTTTTTTCCCATAAGGCATCGCCGGGTTTTCGGTGTTCTTCCTTATCACTCTCGCAGATTGCAGGGAAACTCAACACGTCCCACTTGTCCCCTTCACGTTCAAGTAGGCGTCCGGCGAGGTCGTCCACGTGCCAACGTGTCATAATTAATATCTGACGGCTATCGTTGTGAAGGCGTGTCAGAAGAACGTTCAAATACCAATCCCATACTCTTTCCCTATATGTGCGGCTGTATGCTTCGAGTGCATCCTTTACCGGGTCGTCGATGATTGCTATATCGACAGATGTCCCGGTGAGGCTGCCCGACACTCCGACCGCTTTGTAGAATCCGCCTTTTCCGACGGTTTCGAACATGTCTGCATTACGTACCCACCCCCGGGTTGCATCTGTACGTACGTTGCTGTTGTTTATTCTTGTGTCCGGGAACAGGGCTGCGTAGTCCTTATCGTCAATGGTGCGCTGAATAGCCCGGCTGAAGTTCCGGGCGAGGTCTGTCGAGTAACTGCTCCCGACGATTTTCAATTTCGGATTCCTGCCGAGTGCCCACGCCGGAAAACGCCGGGAAACGATTTCGCTCTTTCCGTGCTGCGGTGGAACGAATATCATTAGCCGCTTTATCTTCCCTTCGTAAACTTCCTCGCACTTATCGGCGATAAGTGTGTGAAACCATTCTCGCTGATAATTCCGGTCGCAGTATTCGAGGAATGTGTAAAGGTGTTTCCGGGCGTAGTGCCGGAAGCCGTCCCTCATTGTTTTCAATGCCTCTATATCTGCAACGAAACCGCTCATTAGTGCTTGATTGCTTCCATGATTCGTTTGACTTCCTTCTCGATTTCCGCCTGCGACATTGCTTCCGGAATGAGGGCTTCGCCGTTCGC
>JALHIE010000043.1:18656-33547 GCA_022840285.1 Porphyromonadaceae bacterium | reverse complement strand
TGAACGATGTGAAATAAATGTCGTTTATGTATACCTCAACGGCCTTATTATTTTCGTTAACGTTAAAACTGACGTTTGTTGAAGTGCCTTGGCAATTTAGACACAACATCAGTGTTACAACGGTCAGGATACCAACAATTTTTTTCATTTTCCGAATTATAAAAAACCTATTCATTTTGTTTCGTTATACCCGCTTATATTCTTTTTTCGCTTGCGGTTTAATGGACGTTAAGCTCTCGATCATAACGGGCGTTCCCGCTGCAATACTTTTTCTGGCGGCAATCCCCACCAGGCAGGCAAGTGCTCCGTCCCTTATTCCCGCAGCCTGCTTGTATGGGTCTCCGGTGTTGGGAACAAAGATTTGATCTTTCAGCAAAGCATCTCCACCTCCATGTCCCGAGGTTCCGTGAGGGATCTGAATGTATTGTCTTTTGGAGAAGTTTTTAAACAGAACAATTTCATCAAAATTCACATCCTTTGTAGGTCTCGATTCTTCAATCCATGCATCTATGCGTCCTTTTGTTCCGTTAAATGCGATTCTGTATCCTTCATAGGGAGAATAGGTGGTCAGGGAATAAGCAACTTGGACGCCGTTCTTATACCGGATTGTTGCTGCCATTTTATCGTAAATATCGACGTCGTTTTTAAAAACACATCCATCCCTCAGGTACCCATCGTATTTTTCATTGTCGACATACAAACGCTTCATGTTTTCATTTTTCATGATATCAAAATAAAAACTGCATTGACCGGTGTGGGGGCAGGTGCGGCAGTTTACTGCCCTGTACGGGCCGTTTTTTCCATAAAAATTTAACTCTCCCAACGCATATACGCTCTCAGGGTCACTGTCAATCCACCAATTTAGAAGGTCGAAATGGTGGCTGGCTTTGTGCACCCACAATGTACCTCCTTTTTCAGTGAGCCTGTGCCACCTCCTGAAGTAGTCGGCACCGTGAGAAGTGTCCAGGTACCAGTGGAAGTCGACAGAGGTGAGTTCTCCTATTTCACCTGCCTGAAGGAGTTCCCACATTTTCACCCGGTGCGGGGAATAGCGGTAATTAAAAGTGACCCTGCACTTTCTCCCGGTTCTTTTTTCCGCATCGATAATGGCTTGCATTTTCTTCTCGTCGGTTGTCATCGGCTTTTCTACGATAATGTCGGCCCCCAATTCCATCCCCCTGATAATAAACTGATCGTGTGTATTGTCTACCGTTGTTACGATCAACAATTCGGGTTTGGTCTCTTTCATCATTTTTTCAAAGTCGGTGAATGTAGGACACGAAACCTCCATTGTTTCTTTGGCTAAAGCTACTCTCCCCGGATTGATATCGCAAAGCCCAACAAATTCAACGTAGTTGGGGTAATCCTGTACAACGCTCTTTCCCCACATGCCTGTTCCCCTGATACCCGTACCTACCATGGCGATTCGGGCTTTTTTTGCAGGTTGATGAGTTTCTGCGGTTGATGCGTAAACCGGGGCCGAAGGATTGATCAACGATGTTCCGGCCATAGCCCCTGAAAGAGCCAGAAAATGTCTTCTCGACATTGAGTTTGATTCTCGTTTCATAATAAATCTAGTGGTTGTTACCTAATTAATATTTAAACACTTTCCCTCCTGCGATTACCTGTTTTTGTTTTTCATCGAATGTGGCGCGCTGTCCGGTACGCAAGGCGGCTGTTACCATGATATCGGCGACGGAGTGGTTGTAACCTGCTTCAACGGGAGCATTTGTTTTTACGTTGCCGGCTCTCACGCATTCCATCCAGTTTTTCATGTGCGCATTTGTAAGTGGATCGGAGCCGGTATTGGACCCTGTTTCCACACTTATTTTCGGTAATTCAAACTTGTCGAGCATAAAGGGTTTCATTCCCATGGCACCCGCGTATTTTTCGTCCAATCCGCCGTCGTTGTTGATGATGTTGGTGTCCAGATCAAGCTTTCCCCCGTTGGAGAAGTACCACTCCTTTGTACCTCCCGACGCATTGTTTTGCCTGGAGGAATAGATCACCTGGAATCCTTCTCCCGGTTCCTTTTCTTTGGCGTGTCCATAATCAAAAACGGCAGTCATGGTATCGTAGTTGGTTCTTCCGTCGTTCCACATGTAAATTCCGCCGTTTGCCACTACGGAGCGGGGATAATCCAGTTCAGAGAACCAGTGTACGGTATCGATCTGATGTGCCATCCACTGGCCGGGTATTCCGGACGAATAGGGCCAGAACAAACGGTATTCCAGGTATTTTCTCGGATCCCACGGTTCGTATGGGCGATTCATCAAAAAACGTTTCCAGTCGGTGTCCTGTTCCCGGATTTCTTTAGTGAGCCGGGGTAAACGCCAACGTCCCGGCTGGTTAACGTTCCATGTCATTTCCACGGCGATGATCTTGCCAAATTTTCCCGACTTAATGTATTCGTATGCAGCGTGATAATTCGTTCCGCTCCGGCGCTGCGACCCCACCTGTATAACCTTGTTGGTCTCCTTTGCCGCCTTCAGTGCGAAATTGGCATCATCCATGGTTTCTGCAAAAGGTTTTTCCACATACACGTCACAGCCGGCCCTAACGGCTTCCGCGGTGTGAAGCGCATGCTGAAAATCAGCTGTGCTGATAATTACTGCATCGGGTCTCTGAGTCCATAGCTCATCTGTATTTCTGGCCGTTTTGATGTTTCCTCCGGTTTGTTCCTTATACCAGGCTTCTCCCTCGTCGCGGCGGCGATTCCAAATGTCGCAGACAGTAAAGAGTTCGAAGTTCATCTCTTTGGCATACTTGAGAAACGATTTCCCGAGCGAACCCTTGAACCGGTTGGAAAACCCCAAAATACCCACCCTTACTTTATCGTTGGAGCCGATGATGTTGGCATAACTCTTGGCTGACATATTCATCGTGCTTCCCAGCGTTATCCCGGCCATACCGAGTGCCGATTTTTTTATGAACTCGCGTCTTGAATTTTTCATCTCATTTAAAGTTTAAATTTGATCGTCTTGAATTAAAATTATTTCAGGGTTGGTTCCCATCCGGGCTCATACTCCCTGCTCCACAGTTTCATGGCTTCCCGGTCAAACATACGTCCGGTCTTATCGTCAATATCGAAACCCTTGCCGATACGGTATGCCACGTTCATATAGTGTACCATAGCGTTGCTGATGGATGCATCGCCGATCGGTGCGGTTAGTTTTGCCTTGCCACGGATGGTGTCGAAGAAGTTGATTACGTGGCCGGTAGTCATATCGCCGCCACCGCCAAGGGCTGTACCTGCCTCGCTTGAAGTAGACGCCCTTTCTTTCATTACTTTCCCTCCACGATCGTAAAGAATGTATTTGTCGCGGTTTACAAAGACAGTCCCTTCACTGCCGTAAATGATCGTTCCCCGGTCTGAACCGTAGGTTTTGTGTCCGTTCCGGCTTTTACCGTCCCATTTGATTATTTTGTTGCCGGCAAAACGAAAAGTAGCATCCATAGTATCGTACATCTCCCATCCGTCGTTAGTGAAATGACGCTTGCCGGCTTCCACTTCAACATTTAGGGGAAAGTCAACCTGCAGCGCCCAGCGTGCGACATCCAGCTCGTGCGTGGCGTTGTTTCCCGCTTCGGCCGTTCCGTAATCCCAGCCGTACCAATGCCAGTTATAGTCCCAGGTCTCTTCGGTATAATCGCGGCGGGGTGCTGGACCCTGAAACAGCTCCCAGTCCAGTCCGGCAGGAACGGTCGATTTTTTCTGAAGCGGCACCTCACCTCTTGTGTTGGCATAAAAAGCAACAGCTTTATACGGACTGCCAATAATGCCGCGATGGATCTCCCTGATGATTTCAACGGTGTGGTCCGAGGAGCGTTGCTGATTGCCCATCTGCACCACTTTGTCAAGTTTTTGAGCCGCTTCTGCCAGTATCTCGTTTTCGAACATGTTGTGGCTGCATGGTTTTTCAACATATACATGCTTGCCGGCTTTCATAGCCATAACGGAACCGGGCGTGTGCCAGTGATCGGGCGTTGCATTGAATACGGCATCCACTTTTTTATCGTCGAGCACCCGCCGTATATCGTTTTCAGATCTCGGTTTGTAGTTAATGTGTTTGGAAAAATTCTGCAAGGCCCGGGTGCGCTGTTTTTCCATCACGTCACAGAGGTAGAGTAGTTGCACATTGGCTCCTTTCAATGCAATGGGTTCATAAAACGCACCTAACCTGCGTCCCAGCCCAAGGATAGCCACGTTTAACCTGTCGTTCGCCCCGATAATGCTGGCATAACTTTTTGCCGACATGTTCATTGTGCTTCCCAGGGCTATTCCTGCCACTCCGAGCGCCGACTTTTTAATAAATCCTCTTCTTGATTCCATATTTTTAATTATTGAGTTGTCTCTTTATCGTTTCCATTGCTACCGGTATCTGTGTGTCAAAATCTCTCCAGCGGGCTTCAATGGATATTTTTCCTGTATAACCAATTTTTTTTAGGGCATTGAAGTAAGGACGAAAATCTTCGTCGTACGCTCCCGGAACTGCCCTGTCCTGCTTTTCGGCAATATGGATATGCTTGATCAGCTTTCTATATTTTGCAATGCTTTCAGGGCCTTCGTTCTCCATTTTCATATGGTACAGATCTGCCAACAGCATAAAGTGGCGATGATGGATCTCTTTAACGATTTCTCCTCCTTCCGATACAGAATTGATAAAGTTGCATTCCGCAGTGTTGAGAGGTTCCAAAACGATGGTTATGTTGTATTTTTGAGCGATTGGCGCCATTTTTTTACCTAATTCGATGAATTGTGTCCTTGCTTTTTCGCGAGAGAATCCATCGGGAATGAAGCGTGAACCTCCGCTTCCAAAGACAATTATTTCCACTCCAGCCCGTTGTGCCCTGCGGAAAGCGGTTTCTGCAAACATTAAAATATCTTGGTGAGCAGCTTCATCACCAACGCTTTTCAGGTTTCCGGGGATAAAGCTGTTACAGGCTTTAACAGGCAAAGGAGAGTTGACCGATTCATTCAGTATTGTTTCGAATTCTCCTTCCGGTTTTGTCGGCACAAGAAATCGAGAGACACTTTCTTCCACATATGCGTATCCGTATTGCTGCATTTTTTCTCCATTGGCGAGATTTGTACAGATTCCGATCTGTACAGGCTTCGACTCACTTTTTATTACGTTGCAGGCAGAAAAGAATACCGGAATAAGGGCAACATAAAGACAGTGTTTCATCTGTTTTATTTTACGTGTTACTTGTAAAGAATTTAAAAATACTTTTTTTTCTGAAATGTAGTTCGATGCGAAACGAAAATTCATATCCATCAAAAAATGACTAAAAAATATCCCATAAAAGAATCAAAACAGTCTCCATGAGAACAAAGAGAGGTTTTCCGAAAATACCACCGGACAAATATAATAAAAATAGTAATGTGTACGTAAACAGAACAAAAAAAACAGGTCATGTCACAGTTAAATTTCGAGTTCCTGCAAAAAAAATCGATCCATTTCAGTGACTTCCTTTAAAAGTAATTGTCCAATTTCTATGGATATGGTTGAAAAAAATGTAACTTTGCCATCCGGAATATCCAAATGTTGTTGGGATGTTTTCGCACAAAAAAAGAAAGACCTGTTTTTTTATGTCTACAATCAACTTGAAAGGGATGGGTGTTGCCCTGATAACACCGTTCAAAAAAGACAAATCGGTCGATTTCGATGCGTTGGGCCGACTGGTAGATTATCAGGCAGACGGTGGAGTCGACTACCTCATTGCACTGGGAACTACCGCTGAAACCCCAACACTTACACGCGATGAACGGACCGAAATTGTGCGATTCATCGTGGAAAGAAACAACAACCGTCTGCCCTTGATTGTGGGAGTTGGTGGAAACAATACAGCTGAAATCGTTCATGAGCTCAAGGTGTCCTATTTCTCAAACATTGCAGGCGTATTATCCGTTACCCCGTATTACAATAAACCCAGCCAGGAAGGACTTTTTCAGCATTATCGTGCGTTAAGTGAGGTTTCACCACGGCCGATCATTCTGTATAACGTTCCCGGAAGGACCGGTGTGAATATGGAAGCTGAAACCACGTTGCGGCTGGCCAGATCCTGTACGAACATTGTGGCCATCAAGGAGGCATCGGGAAAAATAGAACAGATCCGGCAAATTATCGCCGACCGTCCCGAAGGGTTCTCCGTAATTTCGGGAGATGATGGGATGGCATTCGATCTGATAAAAGCCGGAGGCGAGGGAGTCATATCTGTTTTGGGAAATGCTTTGCCCGGAGAGTTTTCTGAAATGGTGCATCATGCTTTAGCCGGTAATTTTGAGGCGGCTGAAACAGAGAATAAACGTTTTACGGAAACTATCCGGTTGCTTTTCAAAGATGGTAATCCAGCCGGAGTAAAATGTATGCTCAGTGAAATGGGGTACATCGAGAATGAACTCAGGTTGCCATTGGTCGCCGCTGGTGATGAGACCAAACAGCAAATAATTGAAGAATTGAAGAGGTTGAAAGTCCAGATAACAGCCAGCAGGTAAAAAAATCTTGAATACGGTCTGATATCTGGCATCAGATTTCGTAAATCGTCAATCGTAATTATAATTATGTTTTCCGGAATTGTTGAAGAAGCTGCAACCGTAGTTGCATTAGAAAAGGACAAGGGTAACCTGCACATTACGCTGAAGTGCTCGTTTACGAGTGAATTAAAAATCGACCAGAGTGTTGCCCACAACGGAGTTTGTCTGACCGTAGTATCCATAGAGGGTGATACATACACCGTAACCGCCATTCAGGAGACGCTCGACCGTTCCAATCTTGGATTGTTACAGGTGGGCAGCAAGGTGAATCTTGAGCGCAGCATGAAAATGGACGGCAGGTTGGACGGACATATTGTGCAGGGACATGTTGATCAGACCGCAGTATGTACCGATGTGGTTGAAGCAGACGGGAGTTGGTATTATACTTTTCAATACGACTTCGATAAAGAGATGGCAAAAAAAGGATACCTGACAGTGGATAAAGGATCCGTCACGGTAAATGGGGTAAGCTTAACCGTGGTGACCCCTACCGAAGATTCATTCAAAGTGGCAATCATCCCTTTCACTCACGAGATGACCAATTTCCACCAGATAGAAAAAGGTACGGTTGTCAACCTCGAATTCGATATTATCGGTAAATACATCAGCCGGATTGTGGCGTTGCAGTCCTAAACGAATAGTGTATGGATTTTCTTGAATTTGTTTCCACCCGGCAGAGCGACCGTGCATTCGATCCTGAAAGGCCGGTAGAAAAAACGAAAGTTGAACGTATTCTCGAGGCTGCCCGATTGGCGCCTTCAGCTTGCAATGCACAACCCTGGCACATGATCGTGGTGGATGATCCCGAACTGAAAAACAGGGTAGCCGATGCCACCTCCGCGCGTGCACTGGGAATGAACCATTTTACCAAACAGGCACCGGTACACATTTTGCTGGTTGAGGAAAAAGTAAATCTCACTTCGGGGATCGGGGGTTGGGTAAAACAAAAGGATTACGCGCAGATGGACCTGGGTGTCGTAGCGGCACATATCGTGCTGGCGGCCCATGCCGAGGGACTGGGCTCCTGCATTGTCGGCTGGTTTAACGAACCAAAGATGCGTGAGTTGTTGTTAATTCCCGATACCAAGAGGGTATGGCTGGATATTGTTATTGGTTACAGCACCCAGGCCGTTCGTCCCAAAAAACGCAAGACAAACAGCGAAATCATTTCTTACAACAAATACAAATAATCCGGTGGAGGAGCCAAGAAAGTCACTTTACTCTTTTTAACAAGAAGTTTGTGGCCTTTTGTTGGTTGCATCGCAAAAAAATATCATCTTTGTACCTTAAAATAAATTACGAAACAATCGACCAATCATGTGTTGATTTTAATGAAAAAGAATGGATATAACAGCTAAACGTTTTCTCTCGTTAATTGTTCTCATTACTGTCACCAGCGCTACTTTTGCACAACAGGTGGGTTCTAACTCGCCATACGGCAGGTACGGTTACGGCCTTTTGTCCAATCAGTCGTTTGGTGCATCCGAAGCTATGGGAGGAATCAGCTACGGACTCAGAAGGAGCCAGCAGGTCAATCACGGAAATCCGGCATCATACTCCAAACTCGATTCACTTACGTTCATCTTCGACCTCGGCGTATCGGGACATTATGCTTCGTACAGCGATGGCCTGAATAAGCAGAATTTCTACAACGGCAATCTCGATTACATTGCCATGCAGTTTCCGGTTCTCAACAAGGTAGGTGCCAGTATTGGGCTCCTGCCGTATTCAAAAACCGGATACAATTACGGTCAGACTCGCACGCTTGAGGACATCGTTTATGAAGAGGTTTTTCGCGGAACGGGAGGATTAAGCCAGGTTTATGCCGGAATTGCCTATGAACCCCTCCCTTATTTTTCTGTTGGGGCCAACGTCTCTTATCTTTTCGGAAATTTCAGTTACAGCAGTGTGTCGGTGCCCAGAACGGCAACGGGTGCCACTGTTGGAGAGGAAAAGAAAGCGTATTCCATCCGCGATTTAAAGTACGATTTTGGAGCTCAATTCACCTTTCCTATCGACAAGGCAAGCTCGTTGACTGTAGGAGCCGTTTACAGTCCGAAATTGACTTCAAAGGCGGATGTTTATGCCACGGAAATGATGTTCCTGTCAGATCCTTATACAAACCCTTATCAGAATCCGAGTGAAGTGCTGCGTGACGACACACTCTCCAATCAACATTTTCAGTTGCCCACCACCTATGGGCTGGGAGCCACTTATTCCAATACAAATCTGCTTGTGGGAGTGGACGGTACTTTTCAACAATGGAACGGATTGGATTATCCCGAGGTTCTAGACGGGCTAACCCCTCAAAACCGGTTCAACAATGCCTACAAGATTAGCGCCGGAGCGGAATACGTTGTAGACCCCTATAGCCGTAATTTTTTTAGCAGGGTGCGCCTAAGGGCAGGTGTTTCCTACGGGAATTCATATACCAATGTCAGCGTCTACAATCCGTCGACCAATGCTAATGCAGGGGTTGGAGGATTTAAAGAATACGGAATTAACTTCGGGTTGGGGTTGCCTTTCAGAGATTCTATGTCCGGAAGGTTGTCGTTGCTTAATGTTGGATTTAGTTACATATCCCAGCGTCCTGACTTGCCGTACATGATCAAGCAAGATATGTTTAAAATTTCCTTGAACATGAATATCAATGAATTCTGGTTTTTCAAAAGACAGTTTAACTGATTTTTTGTATCTTTGCGGCGCTTAAATTGAAAACAGATTAAACTTTTTATTTAACATATTGTCCTATTAACAACCAAAATCGGGATAAAAAAACAAAATTAAAAAAGAAAGAATATGAGAAAATTATTATTATCAGGATTTCTTGCACTAGCAACCGTCGCAGGACTTAGCGCTCAAAAAGCAGGGTACGATCCGGTAAAAGCTCCTTTCGGACACGGGGAAGACAGCGTAAAATGCCGTATGAATTTGAGCCTTATGTCAACTTCGGCAAAGGCTGAAAATTATAAGGAAGCATTAACGCCCTGGAACGATGTTTACGAAAACTGTCCCGCATCCAGCAAAAACATTTATATTTACGGCCCCCGCATTTTTAAAAGTCTATACGCTTCAGAAACCGATGCCGCCAAAAAGAAACAATATCTCGACAGAACAATGGAGATATACGATACCCGCCTGAAATATTATTCGGACGACAACAAAGGCACCGTTTTGGCATACAAGGCCTACGACTATATGGAACTGATG
Source organism: Porphyromonadaceae bacterium (assembly GCA_022840285.1). Lineage (GTDB taxonomy): Bacteria > Bacteroidota > Bacteroidia > Bacteroidales > Dysgonomonadaceae > Petrimonas. The sequence continues at coordinate 23,799 of JALHIE010000043.1, read as the reverse complement.
GGTGATAAGGCTGATTCGAAAGTTGTTTATCAATGGTTAGGTGAGGCCCTTAAGGAAATGAAATCGGAGATGGAGCCCAAGGATGCTTATTCCTACTACATGGTTGCGTCACTTACCCAGTTTCTGACAGACCCGGCCAAGAAAAATCAGTACATCAGTGACTATTTCACTGTTGCGGGTTATGTTGACGAAGCCATCGGCAAAGCGAATGCTGCAAATGATAAGGCTAACGCTGATTACCTGGGACTGGTAAAAGAAGGTATTGTCAAAGCATTTGTTAGCAGTGGAGCAGGTGATTGCAAAACCCTGACAGAGTATTATGCCGATAAGGTGGAACCCAACAAGGAAGACAAAGCATTTCTGAACGAAGTGATCAATGCCCTGGGATCGGTAGGCTGCAGTGAGTCGGACTTGTATTTTAGCGCATCGGAATACCTTTACAAACTCGAGCCCTCTGCCGGCGCAGCTATTGGGTTGGCTAACAAGAGCCTGAGAGACAAGGATTACGATACCGCCATCAAGTACTACCACGAAGGCGCCCAATTGGAAACAGATAAAAATAAAGCTTCCGATTACATGATGCAATTGGCAGGTATATTCTCCAATCAACGCAACTTCGCCAAATCACGCCAGGCTGCTTACGATGCCTTGGAATTCAATCCCAACAACGGAGCTGCTTATATCCTTATCGGACAGTTGTACGCGGCCTCTGCGGGAAATATCTTTCCTGAAGCTGAAAAAAGAGGATTGGTTTTCTGCGCAGCAGTAGACAAAATGCAAAAAGCAAAATCGGTTGATCCCGGTGTAACCTCTGACGCTAACCGTTATATCAATCAGTATTCCGGTTATTTCATGGATACCGAAACGGCTTTCATGATGGGCATCAAAGCCGGTGAATCCGTATTTATCCCCGGATGGATCGGTGAATCTACGACGGTCAGATTAAAATAAAAGATCCAGTGATTTGTTGAAAAAGCGACAACGGATATATGCATCAAAATACATAACAACCGCAGTTTTTGGGGTTGTTATGTTTCTTTTTATCGGATCATGCGGGAAGAAAGATGAAAACCTGATCAACATGAAGTTCGATCCGGAAACCATGCCTTCCATGGTCACGGATTCGGCCATGCAGCTTATCTCCGATTCGGGAAGAACCCGGTATAAAATTGCCGCCGATGTCTGGGAGGTTTACGATAAAGCCAAAGAGCCGTTCTCCTATTTTCCTGAAGGTTTTTACCTGGAAAGATTCGACGATAGTTTTAACGTGGAGGCTACTGTTATCGCTGATACAGCCTGGCATTATACCACGAAAAACCTGTGGCGCGTAAAAGGAAACGTAGAAGTGAGGAATATGCAGGGTCACGAGTTCAAAAGTGATGAACTTTTCTGGGATCAAAAAGCGGCTAAAATCTATTCCGATAAATATATCGAGATAAAACGGGGGGCACTGGAACTGAAAGGGTACGGTTTTGAGTCGAACCAGCAAATGACCGATTACCGGATCATGAGACCGCACGACGGCAGGCTGCCGTTCGAAGAAAGGCCGACCAAAACCGATTCCCTGCAGCTACAACCCGATTCGATACCATAAATTTTATATACATAACAATGTCTCTTGCATCGCTAATAAGCGGGTGGTTTATCCTGCTCTTCCTGTCGGCTTTTTTTTCCGGTATGGAGGTGGCGTTTCTCTCATCGGATAAGCTTCGATTTGCAATGATGCAAAAGAATAAAGGGTTTTACAACCTGATGTTGAACACCATATACAGTCACCCGCGTCAGTTCCTGGCTACGCTTCTGCTTGGAAACCTGATGGTGCAGGTAGTTTTTATGTACCTGTCGCTGCTGGTAGCTTTTCCGTATATCAATCAACACATCACGCAAAACACTTTTTTGATATTCCTGCTCATAATTGCCGGGGCCACGTTCATAATTCTTATAAGCGGTGAATTTCTTCCCCGTGCCGTATTGGTACGTAAGCCTAATTTCTGGGTCAGGGTTTTGGTTGTTCCTGCTTTCTTTTTTTATATCCTGTTTTTCCCCGTTGCAAAAATTTTCGTCTCTTTTTCCAAAGTGGTTTTAGCGATTTTCGGCGTAAGGTCAGACAAGTCGAACGAGAATGTGTTGGGCAGACTGGAGCTGGATTCCTATGTGAGAAAAGGATTTGAGGAGATCTCCGACGAAAATGAAGTCGATTCCGAAGTGAAAATTTTCAGGAACGCGCTGGATTTTTCTTCCATGCGTGTACGCGATTGCATGGTCCCCAGAGCGGATATTGTGGCGATAAATGTGGATGAAGACATTGAAAGACTGAAAGACCTGTTTATTGAGAGCGGTATTTCCAGGATTTTGGTCTATCGGGAAGACATTGACGATATTATCGGATACATTCACGTCTGGGAAATGTTCGATGTTCCGCAAGATTGGACCAAAAGTATCGCTACCGTTTCGTTCGTGCCTGAAAGTATGCAGGCCAGCAAACTGATGAACGACCTGATGCAGCAGCGGAAAAGCATAGCTGTTGTGGTGGATGAGTTTGGAGGAACATCTGGAGTGGTGACTATGGAAGATCTGGTGGAAGAGATTTTCGGCGATATTGAAGACGAATACGACAGCAAAACCCGTTTTGTGAAACAGGAAGGCGATAAAGAGTTTGTGCTCTCGGGAAGGGTCGAAATTGATACTTTAAACGAAGATTACGGACTCGATATTCCCGAATCGGAGAGTTATTCCACCGTTGCCGGATACCTGTTGCATCATACACAGCGGTTTCCTAAAACCTATGAAACAGTAGTTATCGGAAAGTATACGTTCAAAATACTGAAAGTTACGGCCCGAAAAATTGAAGTGGTGCGACTAACCATTGGTTAAGGCTTTCACGCAGGAATCACTTTTTTCAAAAATATGGAGTTATCTTTCTAATTTTTATTAACTTTGCACTCTTGTTTAAAAGAATGCAAAATATTAATTGTTTATCAAAAACTCAGGATAGTTAAATGGCTACACTACAGAAGATTAGAGATAAGGGCGTGCTTTTGGTCGCCATTATCGGTATTGCGTTACTGGCGTTTATTTTGGGAGACTTATTCACTTCGGGAAACACGCTTTTCGCCAAATCGCGCGACAAAGCTTTCGTTGTAAACGGACAGGTGATTTCCACCCAGGAATATGCCGACAGGATTGCCGAATGGGAAAATTTTCAAAAAATGATTAGCGGGCAGGCTTCGTTGGACGAAAATACTTCTCAACAAATCCGGGAAGCGGTATACGATCAGATGGTTCGCGAGAGGATGCTCGACAATGAAGCGGTAAAGCTTGGTTTGGCCGTTTCGAAAGCTGAAATCAACGATCTGGTACACGGAGAAGCGATTTCCCCGTTGCTGCAACAGCTTCCTTTCTTTCTCGACCCGCAGACCGGGGCGTTCGACAGGGAGGGCCTGATGCAATTCTTATCCACTGTAAACGCTCCGGTTGAGTCGCTTCAACCCGAAGAAAGAGCTGTAGTTGAGCAATACAAGTCGATGTGGTTGTTCATCGAAAACATGGTGAAATATCAACGCCTTCAGGAAAAATACACCACGTTGCTTGCCAATGCCGTAATGGTGAATGATGTTGAGGCAAAAACCGCTTTTGAACTTTCGCAACAAAATGCCGACATGGCTTACGTGATGAAAAGTTACTTCACGATACCCGATTCAACGGTTACGGTTACTGATCAGGAAGTGAAATCGTTTTACGAAAAAAATAAAAGTGCGTTCCGGATGAATGTGCCCATGGCGAAAATCACCTACTTCACCAAGGAAATTGTTCCCAGTGATGCCGATTTTGCTGAAATTGAAGCACAAGCCAGTGAAGCCTACCAGAAACTGGTAGAAACTGCAAACCCGGCTACCGTGGTTGCCGATTATTCCGATATGCCGTTCAGGGATGTGTATCTTTCTGCAAGCTCGCTGACTGAAGGCCAGAAATCATTTGTAGAGTCTGCTTCTGTTTCAGACATCAAAGGCCCGGTGCGCGAAGGAGATGCATTTACGATTTACAAACTGTTGGACAAAACGGTCGCCCCCGACTCCGTTCGCCTCAGGATGATGGCTATACCCGATGCTTCCATGGCGGGACAGGACAGCATCGTAACTCATTTCGTGGACAGTATCTTTAACGAGATACAAAGTGGAAAATCATTTGCAGAAGTAGCAAACAGCCTGAATCCACAGTCCAACGGCGGTGATGTGGGCTGGGCGCGCGAGATTGATCTGGCTCAGGCTGGAATTGACGTGGTGAAGGCCGCGTTCAGTGCCCCAGTGGGTCAGGCTTTTAAAATGAAAGTTCCCGGGCAACAGGTTATTCTTCAGGTAGAAGAGAGAACTGCTCCCGTACAGAAATATAAAATTGCCACAATTAATATGCCCGTCCTAGTCAGTGAAAAAACGTCGAACAATGTGGATAACGAGTTGAACCAATTTGTTTCCGACCCCAACGTAAGCAAGAAATTCAATGAGCTTGCCACCGAAAAAGGGTATTTCGTTATGCCGGATACACGGGTTTCGGCCAACGATTTCTCGTTGATGCAGATTCCGGGATCACGTCAGGTCGTTACCTGGGCAGTAAACGAAAAAAAGATGGGAACAGTACGTAAGTTCGACATTACCAATATGCGTATAATTGCCCGTGTAGACCAGGTGCATCCGGCTGGTCCCGCACCGTTGCAGGAAGTATCTTCAAGTATTCGTTCACGCCTGAACAACGATAAGAAAGCCGAAAAGATCATTGCTGATCTGGCAGTCAAAAATCCGACCAGCCTGGAAGCTTACGCTACCGAAATGCAGTCGTCCGTTGATACGGTAAAATTCGTGAACTTCACTACACGAAACATTACAGGGTTGGGTTTTGAGCCGGCCTTAAATGCTTTCTCTGCCTACGCACCATTGAACACGCTGACATCGCCCGTCAAAGGAAACATGGGCGTTTACGTAGTATATGTGCTGAGCAGGACCCAGGGAACGGAGAGTTACGATGCCAAGGCACAAAAAAACCTGGTTCAGAGCAACAATGCGTATATGCTGCAAATGCAGTCCATGGAGACTCTGAAAAACAAGCTGAAAGTAGAAGATAACCGTTACGTGTTCTTCTAAGTTTTTCG
>JALHIE010000043.1:0-18619 GCA_022840285.1 Porphyromonadaceae bacterium | reverse complement strand
AAATATAAATCAAAATAATTATATTTGTGCCTTATTTAGATTATATAGATAAATTAGGTTGAAAAAATATTTCAAAATATGAACGAAAAAAACTCCAAAAGAAGGTACACGGTGCCTTTTATTGTAATTTTCATTGTAGCGATTTGGGCACTAATCCCGGTGGATCAGTCCGCAGAATTTTCAAGCCTGGCAATAAACTATGCTGACACTGCCTGGATGCTGATAGCTTCTGCACTGGTATTTTTAATGACACCCGGGCTGGCTTTCTTTTATGGCGGAATGGTCCGGTATAAGAACCTTGTATCCACACTTATTCAGAGTTTTATCACGTTGGGAATTGTCAGTGTTATTTGGGTTTTGATTGGTTTCAGCCTCGCTTTCGGCGACAGCCTGGGTGGCTTTATCGGAAACCCCGCATCCTTTTTCATGTTTAACAATGTGGGATTGCAGCCCAATCCTGCTTTTTCGGCAGCCATTCCATTTGCCCTGTTTGCGGTGTTTCAACTCAAATTTGCTATCATAACCCCGGCACTCATCACGGGTGGCGTTGCCGAAAGGATTCGTTTTTCGTCGTTAATGGTCTTTATAGTCCTTTTCTCCATTTTTATTTATGCGCCGCTGGCTCATTGGACCTGGCATCCCGAAGGCTTTCTTCGTAAGTGGGGCGTTCTCGACTTTGCCGGAGGGACTGTCGTACATATTTCTGCAGGATTTGCGGCCCTCTCCGGTGCCCTATTTCTGAAAAAACGAAAAGACGATGGACCCGATAACCCCACCAATATTCCTTATATCTTGCTGGGTACCGGGTTGCTTTGGTTCGGTTGGTTCGGGTTTAATGCAGGATCGGCACTTGCTGCCAATGAACTTGCCGTAAAGGCTTTTTTGAACACAAATTTGGCGTCGGCAACGGCTATGATTACCTGGATGCTCACTGACGGCGCCAGAGGAAAAAAAAGATCGGTGGTGGGAGCTGCTGTAGGTGCGGTGGTTGGATTGGTAGCCATCACTCCTGCCGCCGGTTTTGTAACGGTGGGGCAGAGTATTTTTATCGGTTTCACAGCGTCACTGGTGAGTTATTTTGCTACCCGGCTAAAATCGAGAAGCAGTATAGACGATACGTTGGATGTTTTTCCATGTCACGGTATCGGAGGTATAACGGGAATGATCCTCACGGGGGTATTTGCGGAAAACGTGGGCCTTATATACGGTGATCCGACAGTTTTCCTGTATCATTTATTGGCACTGGTTATCGTAGGTGCTTTCACTTTCGGAGGCTCATTCCTGCTATACAAACTTACCGACCTTATCCTTCCGATGCGGGTAACTGAAATCCAGGAAGAGAGAGGGCTGGATATCACACAACACGGTGAGGTGGCTACAGATGTTCCCTCGAGCTATTAGCTGAAAACGAAAATTTCTCGCAACCCTTAGCCTATTGTCCTGTAGACTGTTTCAGGTAGCTGTGGATAGCTTGCTGTGCGCGGACAGGCGGTTCATCCGGCGAAGCCGTATCCCTTTTGAAAATGTTGTTCAGGTGTTCGTCTACCCAAACGGCACTCCGGTTGTCCTCCAACTGGATCTTCAATATATCGATTATCTGCCGTTTCAGCGGTTCAGCATAGACCGGAAAAGCCACCTCGATGCGGCGGTGCAGGTTGCGCTGCATCCAATCGGCCGATGTGAGGTAGATAGTCTCTTTGCCTTCATTAAAGAAATACCATACACGGGCATGTTCCAGATAGGCATCCACGATACGTGTCACCCGGATATTCCTGCTGTAAGGTTGGTTGGGTACCAGGCAACAGATGCCTCGGACAATCAGGTCGATCTTCACTCCAGCTTCGCTGGCCCGATAAAGGGCATTGATCATCCCTTTGTCTTCCAGACTGTTCATTTTCAGTATGATATGGCTATTGTTGCCGTTTTCTGCCTGTGTAATCTCACGTTCAATCATCCGGTGGATGGCAGGGAGCATGTTGAACTGTGTCACCAACAGATGCCTGAAGTCATGCATATGAGGCTTCCCCTCCAGTACGCGGAACACTTCATCGATGTCGTGAATGATTTCCTTGTTGGATGTGAGTAATCCCTTGTCGGAATAGATTCGGGCGGTCTTTTCGTTGAAATTGCCGGTACCCAGGTAGGCATACCCTTTGACAGGATTCTCGGGGTCGTTGCTCCGCTTGCGTACGTAAGCCAGTTTGGCGTGCACTTTCAGTCCCGGCAGGCTATAGATGATCTTCACTCCTGCCTGCTGCATCAGCTCGGAGGAGAGGTAGTTGTTTTCTTCATCAAAGCGGGCTTTCAGCTCCACAAAAACGGTCACTTTCTTGCCGTTCTTGGCAGCACTGATCAGGCTGTTGATCACAGCGGAGTTTTCGGCAACACGGTACTGAGTCACCTTGATCTCCAATACTTTCGGATCGAAAGCGGCCTGCAGTAGAAAGCGGAGCAGGTAGTCGAACGACTGGTAGGGGAAATGGAGCATCACATCCTGACGGCGCAGCACCCGCAGGATAGAGTTGTTGGCCTCCAGGTCGGGTACCCGCAGCGGTTGTGGCAACGACTGCCGGAGGCGGTCACCCACCGGGTTGGGTAGTTTCATCAGGTCGGACAGGTTCAGGTAACGGCCCGATGGCAGCAGCTCCTCCTCCTCGATCTCATACGCCTCGCAGAGGTACTTCAGGAAGTAACCGGGCATGTCTTTATCGTACTGAAAACGGGTTACCGCACCAATTTTTCGCTTACGGACCTTGCGCAGGATCCGCTCGGCGATATCTTTCTGATCCTCGTTCTCGAGTGAGAAATCGGCATCGCGCGATATCTTGATGCTGTAGCAATCCACGATCTCATAGCCGGGGAAGACGCTTCGCATGTTTGCCTTGATCAGGTCATCGATGAAGATGATGTAGTGGCTGTCACCAAAAGAGGGAAGCTCCACGAACCGGGGTACCTTGGTGTAAGGGATTTTCATGATGGCATAGGTGTAGGAGGGGTTGTCGGCCGGCTTCTTCTTTTTTTTCTTCAGCAGGCTCACCACCTGGTAGATCCGTCCGTCCTGGATGAACGAGTGAATATCGTCTTTCAGGATAATCATCGGCTGCAGGTAGGGGAACACCTCCTCGTTGAAGTACTTCTCCACGTAGGCCCGGTGGAAAGGCTCCACCTCATCGGTCTGATAGAGTATGATGCGGTTGTGCTGCAGCTCCGGGAGGATCATCTCGTTGAAGATGCGGTAATATTCTTTTTCCTGCTCCGTAACTTCGTTGTTAATCTCCAGAAGTGTCTGCAGCGCTTCTTCTTCCGATTCGTCACGGCTGATGCTTTTCAATATTGAACTGTGGTATCCGGATACGCGTATTTTGTAAAACTCTTCCAGGTTGGAAGAGTAAATCGACAGGAACTTAATCCGCTCGTAAACCGGGAGTGATTCGTCTTTTGCTTCCAGTAAAACACGGTGGTTAAACGACAGCCAGCGTGAATTGTTGTTCATTTTTTTAGATTGAAAATAGATTGAATGAGATTGAATTTATAATCTTTTTCTCATTGCAGCTAAAATTTTCAGCAATTCTTCGCTCTCCGCATGTAACGATTTTACATAATCGGTTGTGAGTATTTCCGATGCGATTATCAAGTCGAGCCACATTTTCCGTTTTATCAGCTTCTTCAATTGCGATGGTTAATTTACTGAAAAATTCTGCTTTAGATCTGCTTCGCAATGCTGCCCTATAGTTTGCGTACATTGACGTTCCCGATTTTGTGAGTTGATAATTGAGCACTTTGCCGCGTGTTTTCTCAGGCAACATTTCGGACAAAGATAAAATCTCAAGGGAAAAAGCCCTCAATCTGTCTCTTATTTCTATTTTGTAATTTATCCACTCTTGATTACTCATAGTCGGATTTTCAAGCTCTGATATAGAAGAAGCAAAGCCACTGTATCTGGCGCTTTTCAAGCTTTTTAATTAAACAATAAAATTAGTAACTTTGTTGCAATAAAAAAAATAAATGGGTAAATGCCCCCACTACTGCATTCAAACTATATTCAATCTGTTTTTAATCTACATCAATCTTAACCGAATGAAAAAAATTGGCTTACTTTCCGACACGCATAATGTCTGGGACGAAAAATACGAAACTTATTTTGCCGATTGCGATGAAATCTGGCATGCGGGAGACATCGGCTCGCTGGAGTTAGCCGGGAAATTTGAAAGTTTCAGGCCTTTTCGGGCGGTTTATGGAAACATCGATGATTTCTCTACACGTAGAACCTATCCTGAAACAGTGCGGTTCTCGTTGGAGAACACAGAGGTTCTGATGACACATATCGGAGGTTATCCCGGAAAATATGACCCGAAAATCCGGGCACAACTTTTTTCAAACCCCCCTAGCCTTTTTATTTGTGGACATTCCCATATACTGAAAGTGATTTACGATAAGGAGTTAGGTTGCTTACACATGAATCCGGGTGCTGCGGGGAACCAGGGTTTCCATCGGGTGAGAACGCTGTTGCGGTTTGTGTTGGACAGCGGGGATATCCGGGATCTGGAAATTATCGAAATAGGAAAGCACGGTTAGAGTGCAACGCCGAATATCGACATGAAAATTCCGACAACACTGATAATTATCAAAATTAACCCAATCGTTTTGTTCAGAATGGATAATCCCTTTCGGTTAAAATGCTTACGCAGCCGTGAAATAAACAAACTGAGAAAGAACCACCAGGTCAATGCACCCGCGGAAATAGCCACAAGTGCCAGCATCAGGTAGCCTTTCCCTTCGGTTACGGGGGTATACGTAAACCGGGCATACAAGGTAATGAAAACGAAAACAATGAACACGTTGGACAAGGTGATGAAAAACGAGGAGATGAAATTGCGAAAATGATGTTTCGCTTCGATTTTGGTTTGGGGCGTCCACCCTTTCAGGGGATTGGTACGGAAAACCACATAACCGAAGAAAATAAGTATCACGCTACCGATCAATTGAATCAACAGCTCGTTTTTTTTCAAAAAATCTTCCACAAGGCTCATTCCAAGCAGCGTGATAAGAGCGTAGATCAGGTCGGAAAGCAGAGCACCCAAACCGGTGATGAATCCGTACCACCTGCCTTTGTTTAACGTTCGCTGTACGCACAGCATATTCACCGGGCCCATCGGTGCTGAGACCAACAGGCCGATAACAAATCCTTTCACAATAGTTTCAATCATTTCGCTGCATCGAAGAAGTTATGGCTTTTTGCGGTTTCAAAGATACCTCCATTCTTAAAACCTACAAAAAAAGATTTTGTCTCCACTATTACACGGGTTTTGATTAACTTTGCAACTGAATAAGTAAAGAGCAGAGAACAAAAACAGTTAAAGTTTAACGTTTATAGTTCAAAGTTTGCTTCACAAATCGCAAATTGTAATCCATATGATCACTTTTTTCAAAACCTTTTCACAGAGCATTATTGCCGTAGATGCAAAACAACCCATTCAGGATGAACATAAAAACCGCCTGATATGGCTGTTTGGAAATGCCACACCCATAGCTTACTTTGAAATGGATGGAAAGTATATCGGCCCGCGACGAGAAATGATTACTCCCTGGAGTACCTGTGCCGTTGAAATTGTGCAGAACATGGGGATTGATTATATTGAACGAATCGAAGAGTATTTTCCTGCCGGAGAAATCCCGGAATACGACCCCATGCTTCAACGGGTCTACACAAAACTCGGTCAGGATATTTTTATTACCGATAAACAGCCTGACTCCATCGTTCTGATTGATGATGTCGAAACCTATAATCAACAAGAGGGGCTTGCATTAAACGAAGACGAAATTGATTACCTCAACAACGTGAGCCGGAAAATGGGCCGTAAACTCACCGATAGTGAAGTTTTCGGCTTTTCGCAGGTAAACTCGGAACATTGCCGCCACAAAATATTTAACGGAAAATTTGTGATTGACGGAGAAGAAAAAGAAAGTTCCCTTTTTCAATTGATAAAAAAAACATCGGGAGTAAATCCCAATGCGTTGATATCGGCATATAAAGATAATGTGGCTTTCGTCGAGGGACCAACCATCGAACAGTTTGCGCCTGCAAGCGGTGATAAACCCGACTTCTTCGAGACCCGTGAAATAGAGAGTGTCCTTTCATTGAAAGCGGAGACGCACAACTTCCCCACAACCGTAGAGCCTTTCAACGGGGCTTCTACCGGAACCGGTGGGGAAATTCGCGACCGCCTTGCAGGAGGTAAGGCATCGCTTCCTTCAGCAGGAACAGCGGTCTACATGACCTCCTATCCCCGTATGGAAGACGGACGTGAATGGGAAAATATATTGCCGGAGCGTAGGTGGCTTTATCAAACGCCGGAACAGATCCTGATCAAAGCCTCGAACGGAGCTTCCGATTTCGGGAATAAATACGGCCAGCCGCTCATCTGTGGTTCGCTACTCACGTTTGAACACGCCGAAAATTACAAGAAATTCGGTTACGATAAAGTGATCATGCTGGCCGGAGGTGTCGGTTTTGCCAATAAGCTCAACGCTATAAAAGATAATCCGAAGCCCGGAGAGAAAGTGGTTGTGATGGGAGGAGATAACTACAGGATTGGGATGGGCGGCGGAGCTGTTTCGTCGGTAAATACCGGCGAATATTCATCGGGAATTGAATTGAACGCCGTACAGCGTGCCAACCCCGAAATGCAGAAACGGGTAGCAAACGTCATTCGTACGTTGGCAGAATCGGAAGATAACCCCATCGTTTCCATCCACGACCACGGTGCGGGAGGGCATTTAAACTGCTTGTCGGAACTGGTGGAAAAAACCGGCGGAAAAATTGAAATGGAAAAGTTGCCGGTAGGAGATCCGACCCTTTCTGCAAAAGAGATTATCGGGAACGAAAGCCAGGAGAGAATGGGTTTGCTGGTTCCTGAGAAAGATATCGATCGAGTCAGGAAGATTGCTGAAAGGGAACGGGCACCTTTCTATGTAGTGGGAGAAACCACAGGCGATATGAGACTGACTTTCCAGCAAGCCGACGGGAAAATGCCCATTGATATGGAGATGGAAGATTTTTTCGGCAAATCGCCCAAAACGGTGATGAACGACGTTACTGTGGAAGAAACCTATACTTCCCCCGACTACGATGAGAAGAACCTGAAGACCTATATAGAGAATGTGCTTAAGTTGGAGGCCGTTGCCTGCAAAGACTGGCTTACCAATAAAGTGGACCGGTCGGTGACCGGGAAAGTGGCACGCCAACAATGCCAGGGAGAGATCCAGCTGCCGTTGAGCGATTGCGGTGCAGTTGCACTCGACTATAGGGGATATGCCGGAGTGGCAACTTCCATCGGGCATGCTCCACAGGTAGCCCTGATCGATCCGGCTGTCGGGTCGGTTATGGCAATAGCCGAAGCGCTGACCAACATCGTTTTCGCTCCCCTGAAAGAGGGATTGCAAAGCGTTTCGTTAAGTGCCAACTGGATGTGGCCGTGCCGCAACGAAGGGGAGGATGCCCGGTTGTATAAAGCCGTAGAAGCTTGTTCCGATTTTGCTTGCGACCTGGGAATAAACATTCCTACGGGAAAAGATTCGCTCTCCATGACGCAGAAATACGGTGAGGACAAGGTGTTCTCACCGGGGACCGTGATTATTTCCGCGGCCGCGGAAGTGAAAAATATCCGCAAAATCGTTTCTCCTGTCCTGGCATATATAAAAGGCACGTACGTCTATTATATTGATTTTTCGTTCGATGCGTTACGCTTGGGCGGTTCGGCTTTTTTACAGACACTGGGCAAAGTTGGCGATGAAGCACCTACTGTGAGTGATACCGAATATTTCAAAAATGCTTTTGCTGCCGTGCAGGAATTGGTAAACCGGGGATTGATTATCGCCGGACACGATATTTCCGCGGGGGGGATGGTTACTGCCATGCTCGAGATGTGTTTTGCCAATCCGCGGGGAGGAATGGATGCGCGGTTGGACAAGATCCGTCATTCCGACCTGATCAAAATTCTCTTTGCCGAAAATCCGGGAGTCCTCATTCAGGTAAAACACCATCACCTGGTGGAGAAGATCCTGAACGACTACGGCATTGGTTTTGCCATCGTTGCCCGCCCCATCGAAGAACGCAGGCTGATCATCGGAAAAGGAGAATTCAAACAGGAGTTTGATATCGATGCCCTTCGGGACGTATGGTATCGCACCTCTTACCTGTTCGATGAAAAACAGAGTGGAGAGGAGTGTGCCCTGGATCGGTTCAAAAACTATAAAAAACAGCCGCTGCAATTTAATTTCCTGCCTTCATTTACCGGGAAAATGCAAGATCTGGGCCTAAATCCCGACAGAAAAGAGCGTTCGGGACTGACCGCTGCCATTATCCGCGACAAGGGAACCAACGGGGAGCGTGAAATGGCATACGCACTCTTTCTCGCTGGATTTGACGTAAAAGACGTACACATGACTGATTTGACGTCGGGACGCGAAACACTGGAAGAGGTGCAGTTTGCCGTTTTCTGCGGCGGATTTTCCAATTCGGATGTTTTTGGCTCGGCAAAAGGTTGGGCGGGCGGCATCCTGTATAACGGGAAAGCAAAAAAAACCCTTGAAAATTTCTATGCGCGCCCCGATACGTTAAGCCTTGGCGTTTGCAACGGTTGCCAGTTACTGATGGAGTTGGGTTTGATTTATCCCGAAGCGGGAAAAGAACATCCGAAGATGCAGCACAACAGGTCGCACAAGTTCGAATCGGCATTCGTAAGCGTGGAAATTCCTCAAAACCCTTCGGTGATGTTGAAATCACTTGCAGGAACCAAGCTCGGTATCTGGGTGGCCCACGGCGAAGGACGTTTCGAGTTGCCCGGACAGGAACCTGCCTACCATATCGCAGCAAAATACGTTTACGACGAATATCCCGGAAATCCCAACGGTTCCGACTATAACGCCGCTGCCGTTTGTTCGGCCGATGGTCGCCACCTGGCGATGATGCCGCACCTGGAGCGTACTATCTTCCCCTGGCAAAATGCCTGGTATCCTTACGAATTCCGTAGGCACGACGTTACACCCTGGATGGAAGCGTTTGTCAATGCACGGGAGTGGCTGGAGAAAAATAAGGATTGAAAGAGGCCTGGAGAAAACAAAATTCCTGTTTTTTTGTTCATAGTGGCATGTTTATTGCCAAATATTTATAATTAGTATAAATAAAATTTATGAAAAGACTTGTTGTTGTGTTTTCTTTCATTTTTATCGGATCGCTACTCTTCGGCCAGAAAGGTGTTATTAAAGGGCGTATTCTAAACGCGAAAACAAACGAACCGATTGAATTTGCCAACATTCAGATACAAGGGACCAGCATCGGATCTACTTCGGATTTGGACGGAAACTTTATTTTCACGGGTGTCGACCCGGGTTTTGTCCGTTTAGCGGCAAGTTTTATCGGTTTTGAAACGACTGTATCTTCAGAAATTCAGGTCCAAGGAAATCAAACCACGTTTATTGATATTGAGTTGCCTGAAACTGCCATCTCGCTCGAAGAAGTGGTGGTTCGTCCCAACTTTAACCTCAAACGGATAGAGAGTCCCGTTTCGATATTGACCATCGGGGTGCAGGAGATTGAAAAAAGTGCCGGCGTGAACCGCGACGTGTCAAAAGCGATGCAGACGCTTCCGGGTGTGGGGGCGACGGACCCTAACCGGAACGATTTGATCGTGAGAGGGGGAGGTCCTTCGGAAAATATTTTTTACCTCGACGGGATCGAAATCCCGATAATCAACCACTTTTCCACGCAAGGCTCATCGGGTGGGGTTGTCGGTGTGGTTAATCCCGATTTTGTCCGGGAAATCAGTTTTTATACCGGAGCGTTTCCTGCCAATCGCACGAATGCGCTCAGTTCCGTCATGGAGATCAGGCAAAAAGAAGGCAGCAGGGACCGCGTGCATACGAAACTTTCGGTCGGCGCATCGGATGCGGCCATTACCGTGGACGGCCCTGCCGGACCCAATTCAACGTTCATCGCATCGGCCCGGCAATCCTATCTTCAGCTGTTGTTCAAAGCCATTGGGCTACCGTTTCTTCCCACCTACAATGACTTTCAAGTAAGATACAAGTATAACATTAACGAGAAAAATGAGCTGGCTTTCATCGGTATCGGTGCCCTGGACAACATGACGCTAAATACCGGATTGCAGGAGACAGGAACGGAATCCCAGCGCTATCTGTTGGGCTATCTTCCCGTCTACAACCAATGGAACTATACGGTGGGTACAGTATTCAAGCATTTCGGGAACAGTTTTTTTGATACGTGGGCTTTGAGCCGGAACATGCTTCGGAATAAAAACTTTAAATACCTCGATAACGATGAAAGCAAACCCAAGACGCTCGATTATCTCTCCGACGAAGCCGAAAGCAAACTGCGTTTTGAACGGATTTACACGGATTTACCCGTGAAACTTCTGTTGGGAGGAGGCATCGAGTACGCTCGTTATACCAATTCAACTTCAGCAAAAGTATTCCTGAACGGAGCCGTTAATGATATTAGTTACCACACTCAACTCGGTTTATTCGTATACCAGGCATTTGCACAACTGTCGGACGAATACCTTAAGAACCGCCTGAAATTGTCGCTCGGGATAAGTACGGTAGGCAACAACTTCAACGACAATATGAAGGATCCCCTGAGCCAGTTGTCACCCCGATTTTCAGCCTCGTACGCGCTTACGGACAAGTGGGATTTGAATACTAATTTCGGACGTTACGCGATGCAGCCGGCCTATACATCGCTCGGGTTTAAAAATGCAGCAGGAGAATACGCCAATCGCAACGAGGGGGTGAAGTACATCTTTTCCAACCAGGCAATTATGGGCGTGGAGTTCCGTCCGAAGAACAACGTGAGGATGACGGTCGAAGGATTTTACAAACGGTATGAGAATTACCCGCTGTCGGTTTCCGAAGGCATCAGCCTCGCGAGTAAAGGGACGGAATACGGTCAGGTGGGAGACGAAGAGATATTTTCTGCCGGGAAAGGACGCGCCTACGGCGTTGAGTTTTTTAGCAAGATATTGGAATGGCACAACCTGAACATTACTACTACATACACCTTTTTTCGCAGTGAATTCACCGATAAGGAAGGTATTTACAGGCCTTCGTCGTGGGACACGAAACACCTGCTCAACCTCATCAGCAGCTACAAATTTCCGAAAAACTGGAACCTGTCCGGCCGTTGGCGTTTTGTGGGTGGTGCGCCGTATACTCCCGTGGACATGGACTTATCCACAAATAAAGCGGCATGGAACGTTACCAACCGGGCATATATCGATTACGCCAACTTCAATTCGCTACGCCTTCCCAATGCACATCAGTTGGACATGCGCATAGATAAGGAGATTTATTACAGGAAATGGACGCTGAACCTGTATGCGGACGTGCAGAACGTCTATAATTTTCAATCGAGAAATGCGCCGATTTATACCAACAGGGATGCAGACGGTGTCGTTATGGATGATCCGGCTGATCCTGAAAACCGTCAGCGTATCCGCATAATCGACGCCAATAGCGGCACCGTATTACCTACGGTAGGGATAATCATTAAAATGTAAACTTTAAACACGGTAAAACGATGAATCCAACAAGAAATACCCGTCCGTTGCTTGTGACTTTTTTTGCGATTGCTCTTATTTCCTGCGTTTCGATAAAAAAAGAACCCGGACAAGTTCAGGAATTCACATACGGAAAAAAAAACGGGGGAAGCCTTATCACGTTAAAATTTGAGAAAGGGAAAGAGCATAATCACCCGCTTTTTGCTATCTGGTTAGCCGATTCCGAAGGCAACTTTTTGCAAACGCTTTATGTTTCCGAAAGCATCGGAACGGGTGTTTTTAAACATGTGAGCCGCGAAGCCGGACGATGGATGGCAGGCGAGATTCAGCGACCGGCAGCTCTTCCTTATTGGACCCACCAACGAAACATAAGAAATGATATTGGGACGCTGCTGCCAACCCCGCAAAAACCTGTCCCCGATGCTTACACGGGAGCTACTCCGTCGTCCTCTTTTGTTTTTTATCTTAATACCGATAAGCCGTTGAGCGGCACATACACGTTGTTTCTGGAACTGAACCAATCGTGGGATTGGAACGAACACTGGACAAACAACAAGTTTCCCGACGATAACGAATACAAGACGTCGAGCCAGCCGGCACTGGTTTATATGGCCAAAATAGACACGAACATCCGGGAGGAAGTAGGTTTGAATCCGGTCGGACACAGCCATTATTCGGGTAAGGACGGGGAACTGTACGACGATCTGAACACATTGTCCACCGCGCTAAAAATAGCTGACAGAATAACCGTCACGGTTCAACCGTGACGAAGATCCGCTTTTAAGGGGTTTTTGCCGGATATTGCCTTGATGCGTATGCTGGAATTTCGTAATTTTGCAATTATGACTTAAGCCTAAGTACGTTTTCTATGGATCCTGTTTTTACATATACAATGAAAGTTCGTGATTATGAGTGTGATACGCAAGGTCACGTCAACAATGCAAACTATCAACACTATTTTGAGGTAACACGTCATGAGTTTCTGGAGAAGGTGGGGTTGAATTTTCACCAGCTTCATAAACAAGGGATTGATGCTGTAGTGTCCCGTGTGGAAATCCGGTACAAGGCTCCGTTTATTTGTACGGTTTCACGGCTGGAGAGGATAGGTGTGAGATATATTTTTCATCAGGAGATTGTTCGTCAATCCGATAATGTTCTTTGTGCCCGGGCAACGATCGAAGTGGTCAACCTGGTGAACGGCAAGCTTTCGCAGCCCGGAGTGTTCGATGAAGCGTTTAAGGAGTTTATTTAAAACAAGAAATAAAAAATCAATACAATTGATTGAGTAATAATACCTTAAGTCTCAAGCCTCATGATGACCGGCAAAACCCTATATCAGATCGCGTTAACCTGTATTCCGGGTGTGGGAGCCGTGCACGCACGTAACCTGATGGGTGCTGTGGGTGATGAGGAAGCCATATTTAACGAGAAAATCGGGAACTTGGAGAAAATACCGGGTATATCGCGGCGGTTGGTTGATGAGGTTCGTAATCCGGAAGTACTGAGGAAAGCCGAAAAAGAGCTGTCATTTATTGAAAAAAACAACATTGAGCCACTTTTTTATACGCAACACGATTATCCTGTCCGGTTGACTAACTGCGTTGATGCGCCTGTTTTGCTCTATGTCAAAGGGAGTGCCGATCTTAATGTGCCAAGAGCGGTGAGCATCATAGGTACACGCAACGCTACAAGATACGGACTGGAGTTTTGCCAGAATTTTGTCCGGGAGTTGTCTGGACTTTTTCCCGATATGCTTGCCGTAAGTGGGCTGGCATACGGGATCGATGTCTGTGCGCATCGTGCATCATTGCAAAACAATGTTTCAACGGTTGCGGTGCTGGCACACGGCCTGGATAGGATCTATCCGTCCGTTCACCGGAAAACGGCCATCGAGATGCTGGAAAAGGGTGCATGGGTTACTGAATTTCCGAGTGGAACGGAACCCGACAGGTTCAATTTTGTAAAACGGAACCGTATCGTTGCCGGAATGGCGGATGCCGTGGTTGTGGTAGAATCGGGAGAAAAAGGCGGATCGCTCATTACCGCAGAGATTGCCAATTCCTACCACCGCGAAGTATTTGCCGTTCCCGGAAGGACAACCGATATCCGGTCATCGGGATGTAACGCCTTAATTGCTTCCAACAAAGCCGTATTGATGCAAAAGACCGCTGCCTTTATCGAGCAGATGGGGTGGGATACCGCTGCAACACCGAAACAACCCGTACAAAAAGAGTTGTTTCCGGACCTGAATGAAACGGAAGAGAAAGTCTTTCGTGCACTCAGCGGGGTTGAATCCATGCATGTGAACATGTTGGGTATCGAACTTAATCTTCCGGTTTCGGAGTTGTTCTTTGCGTTGCTCGAACTTGAAATGAAGAACGTGGTAAAAGCCTTGCCGGGAGGAGTCTATAAATTGGCGTGAATTTTTCCCGTATCCTATTGAGGAATGTAATCCTTTCCTATTTAAAAAAACACTATCTTTGATCTCTCTACCACAAAAAAAGAAAAATTATGGCACTACAGATTGGAGACAAAATTCCCGAAATATTGGGTACCGGTCAGGACGGGAAAACAGTGAAATCAACCGATTTTGCAGGAAAGAAACTGGCACTTTATTTCTATCCGAAAGATAACACGCCCGGATGTACGGCACAGGCCTGCAGCCTGCGGGACGGATACCAGGATTTGAAAAAAGCCGGTTATGCAGTTGTAGGCGTGAGTGTAGACAGTGAGGATTCGCATCGGAAATTCATCGAAAAATTTGACTTGCCTTTCCCGTTGATTGCCGACGTGGATAAAAAGCTGGTTCAGGAATTCGGTGTTTGGCAGGAAAAGAAAAATTACGGCAAAACCTATATGGGTACAGTCCGCACTACGTTTCTAATCGATGAAACCGGCACTATCCGCCGCATCATAGAGGGAAGAAGTGTGGATACAAAAAACCATGCAGAGCAGATATTGAATCTGTGAGAAGAAAAGTTTATGCTTCGCCTCGAGCGGCAGACAAGAAACAAATAATAAAAAAACGAAAATATATTATGGCAGAAAAAGAAACCCCACAAAACAGTGAGAAACTCAAAGCGCTTCGTGCGGCGATGGATAAGATAGAGAAAACCTATGGAAAGGGTTCGATCATGAAGATGGGCGAGGAAAAAGTAGAAGAAGTGTCGGTTATTCCAACAGGTTCGATAGGATTGAATGCCGCCCTCGGCGTTGGCGGATATCCGCGTGTCGGGAAAAACCACGTTGGCCATTCACGCCATTGCCGAAGCACAAAAGGCAGGCGGTGTAGCTGCTTTCATCGATGCAGAGCATGCTTTCGACCGGTTTTATGCCGAAAAACTGGGAGTAGATACCGATAACTTGCTTATCTCTCAACCCAGCAGCGGCGAAGAGGCGTTGGAGATTGCCGAGCAGTTGATTCGTTCATCGGCAGTGGATATTGTTGTGATTGACTCTGTGGCGGCGCTTACCCCCAAGAAAGAGATTGAAGGCGATATGGGCGATTCGAACGTAGGGCTGCAGGCCCGGCTGATGTCTCAAGCGTTGCGTAAACTCACTTCAACGATAGGGAAGACAAATACAACCTGTGTTTTTATCAATCAGCTAAGGGAGAAAATCGGAGTGATGTTCGGCAATCCCGAAACTACCACAGGAGGTAATGCCTTGAAATTCTATGCCTCGGTTCGTTTGGATATCCGCCGGATAGGCCAGTTAAAAGATGGCGATGAAGTCCACGGCGGTGAGGGAATCTCACGCGAAGGAGAAATTGTGGACTTGGGTGCTGAACTGAACGTGATTAAAAAGAGCGGATCGTGGTACAGCTACAACGACTCGAAACTGGCTCAGGGGCGCGACGCCACAAAAGCGGTTATCAAGGATAATCCCGAGTTGGCGGACGAACTCGAAAAGCTGATCTTTGAAGCGTTGAAAGAGAAAAAATAGGTCCTTTTCAGATCCCACTCCTTCTTGCATTGGATAAACGTTGTACCGCAAAGGAGCGGCCGTCTGGTACATCTCAACTGCTGCCACTTTCTGGATGGGAGTACTGGGTTTTCTGAAAGCAATTGTATGGCCTGCTTTCCTCGTCTACGAAGCTTTTAAGGCTCTGTTGGGCTGATCGCTAAACAACTTTCATACCCGTATGTCGTCGTGAGCGGTATACGGGTTTTTTTATATTTTTGTTGCAAAAATTATAGTCATGCAGGAACTAAGGAGTTTAACACCACAAGAGATTGAACGGCTTCAAAGCCAGAACTGTGAATGCGCCGACTGGGCACTGGTAAAAGTGAGTGTCGGGTTTGACCCCCGCTATGTTAAGAATACCCGGTTTTCGGGAAAGATAAAAATAGGCGTGTTGGATAAAGAATTTGAGCTGGCAGGAGGATTAAAAAAACACTCCTGTATCAACAACGCTGTTCTCCACAATTGTGAGATAGGCGACAATGTGGTAATAGAGAACATTCAAAACTACATAGCCAATTACATCATCGGTGATGGTTGCTTCATACAAAACGTGGACGTTATTCTGGTCGACGCTAAAACAGCTTTCGGAAACGGGACGGAAGTAAATGTATTGAACGAGTCGGGAGGGCGCGAAGTGCATATCCACGATAAACTATCCGCTCATTTCGCTTATGTGTATTCGCTTTACAGGCATCGGCCGAACCTGATCAAGCGCATGAAGGCGATGGTCGATTATTACGCCGGAAAACATGCTTCGGATATGGGAAGCATAGGAAACGATGCCATGATTGTGAACGTGGGATACATTAAAAACGTGAGGATCGGCAGCTTTTGCAAGATTACCGGCGCCATGAAGCTGAAAAACGGCAGCATCAACAGCAACAAACAGGCACCCGTCTATGTTGGCAGGAACGTCATTGCCGAGGATTTTATTATCTCTTCGGGTTCTCGGATCGATGGCGGATGTATTGTTTCCCGCTGCTTTATTTCAGCAATTGCCAGGGAGAGAACGGCGAAGCCTGCGCCCTTTTTGCCGGGCCTTATACGGTAACCCACCATAAGTCCACATTGCTCATAGCCGGTATGTTCTCGTTTATGAACGCCGGATCGGGATCCAATCAAAGCAACCACATGTACAAGCTGGGGCCCATTCATCAGGGAATCATTGAGCGCGGCGCTAAGACAACGAGTAATTCCTATGTGCTCTGGCCGGCAAAAGTGGGCCCTTTCTCCCTGATCTTAGGCCGGCACTATCAGCATTCGGATACATCGAATTTGCCTTTCTCCTATTTGGTGGAAAACAACAACGCCACGCACCTGGCCCCGGCCATAAACCTGAGAAGTGTAGGCACCATCCGTGATGCCAAAAAATGGCCTGAACGGGACAGGAGAAAAGATCCCGACAAGCTCGATTTTATTAATTTTAACCTGTTGAGCCCCTATACCATCCAGAAAGTATTTGCCGGAGTAAACATTTTAAAGAATTTGCAGGCAACGGCAGGCGAAACCTCCGAAATCTACACCTATCAGAGTTGTATCATAAAGAATACTGCCCTGAAAAAGGGGCTGGAACTGTACGAAATTGTCATTCATAAATTTTTGGGAAACTCCATCATAAAGAGGCTCGAAAATATCCGTTTTGCTTCAAACGAAGAGATCAGGAATAGATTGAAACCGGATACAACGGTTGGTTCGGGCGAATGGGTGGACATTTCCGGGCTGATTGCTCCGAAATCGGAGATCGATCACCTGCTCTGTCAGATTGAAAGTGGTGAAATTACGAAGCTGAAAGAGATCAACAACGTTTTTAAACAGCTTCATGAGCAGTACTACACCTTGGAGTGGACGTGGGCATGGGAGAAAATTCAGGAGTTCTATAACTTAACTCCCGCGACGATAACGGCTGAAGACATTGTCGCTATTGTAGAAAAATGGAAAACATCGGTAGTGAAACTTGATGAAATGATTTACAACGATGCGAAGAAAGAGTTTTCGTTGTCTTTCAAAACCGGATTCGGTTCCGATGGGAACATACAGGACCAGGCCATGGACTTTGAGTATGTTCGTGGAGCTTTCGATAAAAATCCGTTCGTAGTTACTACCCTTAAGCACATTGAAGATAAAAAAGCGTTGGGTGACGAACTGATCGAAAGAATTAAAAATGTAAAATAAAACAACCTGCAACGGTTCATATTTATTTCCAAAGAGCGGGTTTTTTATTAAATGTTATTTTTTTAGGAATAAAAATGAACAAAACAACAAATATGGGTGTTTTCATTTCAAATAAGTTATATCTTTGCTACTTCCTAACCTAAAAAAATGAATAAAAAGCGAATGCATATTTGTTGTTGCTGTTGTTGATCACCATCTCCCCGCAGATTAACAAGGGCTTTTCCTCTGTTCCTTTTCAGCAAACAAATATTAATTATTCATTTAAAAAAACTCCTTTTATGATAAAAAAGACTTTTGAACTTATCAATAAGTTTCAACCGTTGCCCGTACAAATCCCCATTGACAAGTGCAAGCTGGAAGAGGTGGTTAAAACGCTCTTTTCGCAAATGTTCCCTGTCTGCGAACGGATTGATATGGGTGATATTCACGAAAAGCTAAGGGGCTGTGCCAGGGAATTGAGTGTAAACATTGCCCGCCTGAGGGATCAGCCGTTTGCAGACGAAGCTGTGTATAAATTCTTCAGCCGGTTCCCTGAAATCCAGGATCTTTTGTACGAAGATGCAAAATGCTACCTCAAAAACGACCCTGCAGCCAAGTCACTGGAAGAGGTGATCATCACTTATCCCGGTTTTTTTGCGCTGAGTATTTACCGGATGGCGCACGAACTGCATGTGTTGGGTGTGCCTCTTGTCCCGCGCCTTTTTGGTGAATATGCCCATTCAAAAGTCGGAATCGATATCCACCCGGCCGCAAAGATCGGCAAGAATCTGTTTCTGGATCACGGTACGGGGATTGTGATTGGTGAAACTGCCGAAATAGGCGACAACGTGAAAATCTATCAGGGCGTAACGCTGGGAGCGCTCTACGTGGAAAAAAAACTGTCGGATGTAAAACGGCATCCCACA
>JALHIE010000042.1 GCA_022840285.1 Porphyromonadaceae bacterium | reverse complement strand
AACACAAATAAGGATAACCAACATGGGCAAAGGTACAAATTTTAGCGGACAGCCGATCTTTACACAGCTGTTAAATTTATTGGACAAGTCAAAAATATCAAAAGCCTCCAAAGCGTTGGGAGCCGACAGGTATGTGAAGCGATTCACCAGCCATAAACATATTGTTGTGATGTTGTTTGTTGCTTTCGAAGGGTACAACTCCATTCGTGAGACGGTGCTGGGCCTGCTGTCCAACGCCCATCGTCTTGGTCACCTCGGCCTTGATTATGTTGTCCGGCGCAGCACCCTTTCAGAGGCCAATGCACGTCGCTCACCTGAAGTCTTTGCCCGGGTATACCATGATACCTACCAGCGTTACTCGGGTATTTTAGCGGACAGCAGCTTGAGCAGACAGGATATGAAGCGTCTTTACATCATGGATTCGACCACGATAACGCTCTTCAAGAACATCCTGAAAGGTGTAGGGCGAAATCCTGATAATGGAAAGAAGAAGGGCGGTATCAAAGCCCATACCATCATCCGCTCGGAAGACAACCAGCCCTGTTTCATCCGTTACACGGAGGCCGCCAGACACGATCATCTTTTGCTGAAGGGGGTGAATCTACCCGAAGATTCCATCCTCTGCTTTGACAAGGGATATGTGGATTATGCACAGTATGAGGTTTTCACCCGTAAAAGAATCTGGTATGTGACCCGCTTAAAGGACAATGCTCTTTATCAGGCACGCGAAGAGTTCGATATCCCGGACGATGCCGATTCAGGTGTCCTGAAAGACGAGCAGATTGAGCTTTCTTATGGTAAGAACAAGACTGAAAAGCATCTTTGCAGGCGCATTGCTTACTGGGATTCCACCAATGGACGCCTGTTCGAGTTCATCACCAATAATATGGAACTTCCGGCAGAAGTGATCGCCCGGATTTATAAAAAAAAATGGCAGATCGAGCTGCTTTTCAAGCAGCTGAAACAGAACTTTCCCTTGAAATATTTTCTGGGAGACAACGAGAACGCCATAATTATACAAATTTGGTCGGTTATGCTGGCCAACTTGCTGCTGATGATACTCAAAAGCCAAATTAAGCGGAAATGGGCATTTTCAAACATGGTTTCCGTAATCAGGCAGCATCTGATGAGTTACATCGATGTCAGAAGATTCTTTGAGAATCCTGAAAAAGCCTGGCAGGAACTTATTGAAGAACAAAAATATCGTCAAAAAGGCATGACAGGCCAATATTCACTCTTTGCGCAATGGGAGGGGGCTTGCTTTTAGGAACACACGGAAAACAGGGCCGAAAGCCCGTTAAATCGTGATCAAAAATTAAAATACCGGTTTTACCGGACAACAATGATTGTGTATTTGAAAATCAAAAAGATGATGCCACAAATATTCATGGATGGTATATGGCAGTGGATGAAATCATAGATGAAAATACCCTATTGCTGCGCTGGAAAAATACAGGTCAATTTGGAATCAATTTTATTAAATCCAACGACAAATTGGAGTTTGTGGACAATGAAACAATGGTCACTTATGCATACGCAAAGGTTAAGCACGTAGAACAACTCAATAAGGAATATTCAAAAGTAATATTTGAAGAACCACTCCCAAGAGAGATCAAGAAGAATCATGTAGTTGCGGCAGATGACTATTATCCGGATATATTGATTCGAGGGTGTCGCATTCAAAAAAACCGGGCTAGAGGCATGCTGATTGGATCTCGCGGAAAAGTAGTTATAAGGAATAACTATTTCCACACGGCAGGTGCGGCAATTTTGTTTGAAGGAGACGGTAATTTTTGGTATGAACAATCTGGCGTTAAGGATGTCTTAATCATTGACAATATTTTCGAAAACTGTAATTACGGCTATTCAAACTGGGGTAGAGCGTGTATTGCTGTAGGTAGCGGAATACCAGACCGCAAGGGCGGATATTATCACCATAATATAAGGATTGTGGATAATAAATTTCGCATTTTTGATCCTCGAATCCTATATCTTCACAATGTTGATGGTTGCATATTCAGTGGAAATAAAATTGAAAAAACCACGGATTATACATATACGTTGTCAGAGACGCGTAACTTTGTTTATGATGATTGCATCAACATTAATATTGAAGAATAAAAGAGAATAGAAAAATAAATTTGACATAAATGAAGAAAACTATTGTATTTTTATTGATAATATTTGTTTTAGTAGTTAAAACAGAAGCACAATTAAAGTTACCTGCACTTCTGAGTAGCAATATGGTTCTACAGCGAAATACAGAAGTGAATTTATGGGGAGAATCTGCACCACATAGTAAGGTTACAATTTCAACTTCCTGGGACAATAAAGAATATTTCGTAAAATCTGATCATCAAGGTAAATGGAGAACAAAGGTTAACACGGTAGATGCAGGAGGGCCATATAAAATAATATTCAAGGTTGATGATGAAAGTATTGCATTGGATAATGTATTGCTGGGAGAGGTTTGGATAGTTTCCGGGCAGTCTAATATGGAAATGCCAATGGGTGGATTTATGTATCAACCAATAGACAACTCACTCGACAACATTATCGAGTCCAATCAATATCCCAATATTAGATTGTTTACAGTACCTATTAAATCATCTGAAAAACCACTATATGATTGTGAGTCTGAGTGGCATGTTTCTTCACCAAAATCTGTCACAAATTTTAGTGCAGTCGGGTACTTTTTCGGAAAGACCATTTCAAAAGTTCTAAATATACCTATTGGGTTGATATCCAGTACTTGGGGGGGATCCAATATAGAAAGTTGGATGACTTATTCGTCTTTAGATTCAATAAAAGGAATTGACCATGATTTTGCAAAATCAGGCAAATCTGAAAACAGTATCCCTGAGCGATTATTTAATGGTATGATTGTGCCAATATCAAATTTTACTGCAAGGGGTTTCATTTGGTATCAGGGAGAGTCTAACCGCAAAAACTGGTATGATTATAAAGAACTTCAAATCGCATTGGTTAAATTGTGGCGAAAGAGCTGGAAGAATCCGAACATGCCATTTTATATTACCCAATTGGCACCTTATAATTATGAAGGCAAAGATCTCAGATCCCTACCTTTGGTAATTGAGGCGCAGTACAAGGCTATTGAGGAAATTCCATATTCCGGTATAGCAGCTACCACCGACTTGGGTAATCCCACTTGTATTCATCCACAAAAGAAACAGGATATAGGACAACGATTAGCTTTTTTAGCATTGAAAAACGATTATGGGGTAGAGGGACTACCTGCACCGGCGCCAACATTTAAATCATTCGTTCGTGATGGAAAAAAAATGATATTGAGTTTTAACAATGTTTCTAAAGAGTATGACTGGAACAATCCCAATAGTTTTAAAGGGTATTCAGATGATGGTTATATTAAACCAAAAGGTTTTGAGATTGCGGGGTCAGACGGTATATATTATCCAGCAGAAAGCAACTATCAGTGGTGGAAGAATACTATTGAAGTATGGTCTGACAGTATCGACAATCCAGTTGCTGTCCGCTATGCATTTAAAAATTATTGTAGAGATGCAAATGTGGTTACTCTATTGGGACAACCTTTGGCTCCGTTCAGAACTGATTCTTGGGAGGTGAAAGATATTGGAGAAATAAAATGATACCGGTAAACATTGTTATGGTAAAACTCCAATGCAAACATGGAAAGATAGTTTTCATCTGACAAAAGAGAAAATGTTGGACACTCTGAATCAAAATTTTGTATCCTCGACTCCGTCGGATGAAGAGGAAACGGGCGCTGCTGGAGAAGCAACTTGTCAGAAATAATCCGACTGGCTGGAATGGCCGAGGGGGTGAAAATACCCCCTCTTACCACTTTCCTATCCCGGTCAGCTATGTCTCAAAAAACTCAAATCCATAAATTAAAAAATGCCCACTGTCAGATCAAGTCTGAACTATAACAGTTCAAGTCGGTTAATTTCAGTCCTAATTTCTTCAATAACTTCAGGATTCATTATCACCTTTTTTTCATTTGCTTTGGACGAGAAAATGTAAAATACCTTTCCACCGAATTCATTCTCAAACTTTTCATGTGTCTTTTGTTGTAAACCTTTTTCTTTGAAAATTTGAGATAGTTGAATTCCTTGATTAAGTGGCTTTATCTGCAATCCAATAAATTTTTCTTTAATCTTGATGAAAAAGTCAACATTAAAAAGTCTGTCCCACTTGTCCGGTGCTGGTTCAATTTTGTAACCAAGTTCCTGCTCAAGTTGACCATAAATTGTTTTTATCTCAGTCCAATAGCCATCAAAGGTTCTGTCGATGACAAGTTGAAACATATAGTCAATGCAGTCTTGTTCGGTGATTTCTTCAACTTCTGCTGAAATGACTTCTGTTATCTTGATGTAGAGTTTTTTACCAAGGTCAATTATGTGGTCTTTGGAACGGACATTGGAGAGATAGTATTCTCTCCACTCTTCCAAAGTTTTTGGTTCACATTGCCTTATGCTTTCTGATGTTGGCCCAACATTTCTTTTGAAGTTTAATTGAAAGCGATTCATCGCACTATTTAAAATCCATTCTTTAGCCATTTGTTGTCAATTTTGAAAATTTATCTTTGTATTTGAAATTAATCGATGAATCCACTTCTACTAACCCTTCTTTAATTAAATGTGCATTTATAAAGGTCTTGTTTTTTAAATATAAATAGCATAAAAGATGATTATCTTGGTCATATTTGATTTCATCATACTTCATAAAAACCTTTTGACCTTTTGTTTTGTCATAAAGAAACTGCTTGGCAGAACTATTAGCGCTTTTCTTTTCTTTAACCCCAATAAGCCTGACTACAAGGTCATTATTCAGTTTCACCAACTCGGAGCTAATGATTTCTTTTACTGTGTAATAATCTTCTCGTTGACCGCTGTTCTTGTCTATTCTTGAACCAAATTGAAGCTTCTTAGGGTCAACCTTTTTATCAAGATTTTGAAAATCAACAAAGCGATAAGGTAAGTTCTCAAACTCATTTTCAATGTCGATGTTGATTACGTCTTTTAGAAGCTCATAAGTTGTTCCTGCTATATCAGATTGCTTAATATTTAATTTGTCTTTTGCAATTTCAATAAATTCGGGGTTTATTTCATATCCAATTGAGTTTCTTTCCAAATTCCTTGCAGCTAAGGAAGTTGTACCGCTACCCATAAATGGGTCTAAAACTGTTTCACCTTTAAAGGCAAACATTTTAATTAGTCTTTTCGGCAACTCTTCAGGAAACATTGCGATATGTCCATCTTGTCTTGCACCACCAAAATTCCAATGACCTGCAAAATATTCTTTCCACTCTTCGGTAGTCATTTTGGATTGCTCTTTTATCTCTTTACTGACCTTTGATTTGGAAGTGCCTAATTTTTTGAAAATTAATATAAATTCATAGTCAATAGAGAGAATACCATTCCTTGGTGTCGGAAAACTTCCCATTAATGATGCTCCACCTGTTGTATTGGTAGTGGTTTGCTTTTGCCAAATAATAGCCCCCATATAATCAAACCCAATGCTTTCACAGAATTTGATTATTTCAGTTCGGATAGGTATTACTTTGTAACGTCCATAATAAACAGCCCTAGCAAATTGGTCGCCTATATTCACGCATAGCCTGCAACCGTTGTCAAGAACCCGATAACATTCTTTCCAAACAAGATTGAGGTTATTTATATAGGTTTCGTAATCTTCGTGATATCCTATTTGATTCTCTGTTCCATAGTCCTTTAGCTGCCAATAAGGTGGCGAAGTTATGACTAAATGAACAGACTTGTCGGGGACAAGATTCATTTGTCGACTGTCTCCATTTATTATTTTATGTGTCGTCTTCACTTTAAGTGTCTATTTAATCGTTGTTATCTGCAAAGGTAGTCATAATATAAAGTTTTCTGCTCGATTTATAGGGTTTCTTAGCCTTGAACCTAATGTGTTATTTACGTAATAAAAATCTAACTTTCTTAAATACAAATTGATAACATTCGTGTAACCACCCATGCCTTGGCTTAACAGAATCTGTTAATAAAATTTTTTATTAAGTAAACAGTTACGTAGATACTTTGTTGAAAAGAGAATGTCCAGTTTTTTGTGTAATAAACTGGACAAAATATGATTTTAATTGAAACGATTTGTCAAGTAAATGGAGCAAAATACTTGACAGGATCAAAAGAATTATTACCTTTGCGTTATGAACTTATCAACGCAAATACAAAAACAAATAAAACGGTTTCCCGAAGGCAAAACATTCGGTTATCCCGATTTGGAGATTGGCAGAGAATGCTACCAGTCGGCTGCTAAGGTCTTGGAGCGTTTGCAGGGCAAAGGCTTAATCAAGAAAATGTCCAATGGGGTGTTTTATAAGCCAATAAAAACTGCTTTTGGCGAGCTGAAACCCGATTACAACGAGCAACTGCGACCTTTTTTGTATGAAAATGGGAAACGAATTGCCTACGTTACAGGAACGTATTTGTATAATCAGATGGGATTAACCACACAGTTGGCTGTTCGTGTAAAAATAGCATCTCGAAGCAAACGGATAAGTATTAATCGGGGAGCATTGAAAGCCGATGCCGTGAAAAGTTATGCCGAAGTTACAGAAAGTAACTATGCCCTTTTAGGGTTTTTGGACGCAATAAAAGATATTCGAAAAATACCGGATACCACGGTTCAAAATTCAGTAGATATACTTTCGGCTAAAATTGCAGAAATGGATGAGAAAGAGATTGCCCGATTAATAAAATACGCCTTGTTATATCCGCCCAGGGTACGGGCGTTGTTGGGGGCAATGCTTGAAAATATCGGTATATCCGAAAGTGCAACTAAAGCTTTATTAAACAGTATTAATCCATTGACAAAAATAGAGTTAGGGATAAGTAATTTAGACTTGGCGACCGCAGATAAATGGAATATCATATGAAACTGCACACGGATAAAAAAATGTTTCGAGACGCTGTCAACATCACTGCACAGCAAATGAATATCCCCACAATCTATGTCGAAAAGGATTATTGGGTTACGTTTGCATTAAAGATAATTTTCAGTGATGAAATCGGAAGAGACACCATTTTCAAGGGCGGAACTTCGTTGGCTAAATGTTTTAAAATGATTAATCGGTTTTCTGAAGATATTGATTTGGTGGTAATCAGACGTGAAGGAGAAACTGATAATAAGCTGAAACGCAAATTAAAAGATGTTGAAAATGCAATAAATGATACGCTTCCGGAAATCGAAATTCAAGGCTTGACGCACAAAGTGGGGATGAGTCGAAAAACAGCTCACAGTTATAGCAAAGAATTTGTGGGAGCTTACGGACAAGTTCGGGATGTGATTGTGTTGGAAGTTACTTGGTTAGGTTATTACGAGCCATTTACCAAACAAAAAATTAGTTCATTTGTTGGCGAAATGATGTTCAACGCCGGACAAGCGGAACTGATTGAAAAGTATGAAATGCAAGCATTCACAGTTCAAGTTCTCGAACCGATAAGGACTATCTGTGAGAAAATCATGAGTTTAGTTCGGTTTTCGTATGGCGAAAGACCCATTGACGACTTGAAAAATAAAATTCGTCATACCTACGACTTACACCAACTTTTACAACAAAAAGAATTTTTCAACTTTCTCAATTCATCCGATTTTGGTGCCATGTTACTGAAAGTAGCTAACGATGATGTGAAAAGTTTTAGAAATAACAATGAATGGTTGGTTCATCATCCTAATAAATCACTGATGTTCAAAGATTTATCGAATGTTTGGTCGCAATTAGAAGCAACCTACAACGGTAGTTTCAGAGATTTGGTTTATGGCGATTTTCCGAGTAGCGATGTTGTCCTATACACCTTGGAGAGTATCCGTGAAAGAATGTCCGCCGTAAGTTGGAATGTAAAACTGTAAAACAAATATTATCCATGGCACGCCTGCCACGTGTTCATGATCTGGACGATTATGACTATAAAGCATCGAGTAGTATCGGGATAAAACAGATGAAACAGCTAAGAGAGCTTATGTGGGTTGACCAGCTGTACAACTTGGTACTTATGGGTCCCAGCGGAACAGGAAAAACCTATTTAGCAGGAGGTCTGGTAAACGATGCTATTAAAAAGGGATACAGAGCCTATTTTACCACTATGGCAGACCTTATCGGTGTACTAAAGTGCAAAGAGATTATCTCATCAGCAATGAACACTTATAAGCGTTACACCAAGGCACATCTCATTGCCATTGATGATATTATGATGTTCCCGGTACAAAAGAATGAGGCGGTTGCCCTATTTAATCTGATTAATCATCTGCATGAGCAGTGTTCAATAATAATCACGACCAACAAATCACTGGGTCAATGGGCGGAAACCCTTAATGACGAAGTGCTGGCAACAGCAATCCTCGACAGGCTGCTTTATCATTGCGAAGTAATAAAGTTTGAAGGAAATGGTTACAGGATGGATAACCGGCAAACTTTTCTTGATAAAGAAAATGAATTAAAACAATAAAAAAGAGATAGTTAATATAATGTTAAACCTGTACATCGCATATTGCCAAAAGTTGTACATTCAACATTGCCATTTTTTGTACATTTTAAGTTTGCTAATTACATTTGGGTTTAGATAAGTTTGATGTTCCTTCAATAAATACCTTATCGGCGGTTTTTGTTTGATTTATATTGACGATTAGGGTTCGTTTGTGAAGTGTTAGCTTAAAATAAATACAAGTGAGCTGTGTGCGAATTATGTGCGAGAAATAAAAAAAGCACTTACCAAATATTTGATAAGTGCTTGATTTTCAAGTGGGCGTTGACGGATTCGAACCGCCGACCCTCTGCTTGTAAGGCAGATGCTCTGAACCAGCTGAGCTAAACGCCCGGTTTTGCTTTTTCTGCTTCTTGTCCGCTCCCGGAGGTTGCTTTCTGAAAAAGTGATGCAAAGATAAGTCGTTTTTCGTTTGCTGCAAAATAATTCGTAAATATTTTTACAAAAATTTTTACGGCACTTTGCTTTCTGAAAAAGTGATGCAAAGATAAGTCGTTTTTCGTTTGCTGCAAAATAATTCGTAAATATTTTTACAAAAATTTTTACGGCACTGTATTTATGATTACTTTTGTACTCTCAACAAAAAGAAAGATTAAAATTTACTGATTCGGCAAGTACTGAAAATCAAAATTATGATGAATGAAGCAGGGTAGGAAGTGATTTTTCGCCTGTTTCGAAATCTGTAAAACCAATGCGTTAACAATGAAACTCGACGAACTATCCGCCATATCTCCCATTGACGGACGATACAGGGACAAAACCCGCGAATTGGCTCTTTATTTCTCGGAATATGCACTAATAAAATACCGCACGCAAGTGGAGGTGGAATATTTTATAGCGCTTTGTGAACTGGGCATCTCCCCGCTCGATAAGGTGGAAAAGCCCGTTTTCGGCGTGCTGAGGAAAATGGCGGAAGACTTTTCGGAACGGGACGCGCAACGGATCAAGGAGATCGAGAAAGTTACTAACCACGACGTTAAGGCAGTGGAATATTTCTTGAAAGAGAAATTCGACGAGCTGCACCTCGAAGCATTCAAGGAGTTCATCCATTTCGGGCTGACTTCGCAGGATATCAACAATACGGCTACGCCGATGATGTGGAAAGAAGCGCTACAAAACACGTACATCCCCCAGCTGGAGGAACTGACGGTACTGCTTGGCAGGTTTGCCGAAGAGTGGAGAGAGGTGCCCATGCTGGCGCGCACGCACGGTCAGCCGGCGTCCCCTACACGGCTCGGAAAGGAAATCAAGGTTTTTGAATACCGGCTGAGGAGCCAGACCGAGGTGCTGAAACGAATCCCGGCGAAAGCGAAGTTCGGCGGCGCGACCGGGAACTTCAACGCTCATCGGGTGGCCTACCCGCACATCGACTGGAAAGGGTTTGCAGACAACTTTTTATCGGACAAGCTGGGTCTGGTACGCGAGGAATATACCACGCAAATATCCAATTACGACGCGCTGGCAGCCTCTTTCGACGCCCTGAAGCGGATTAACACCATCCTCGTCGATTTCACACGCGACGTATGGCAGTACATATCGATGGAATATTTTAAACAACGTATCCGGGAAGGGGAAGTGGGCTCATCGGCCATGCCGCATAAGGTAAACCCCATCGACTTTGAAAATGCCGAAGGAAACCTGGGGATTGCCAATGCATGGCTGGAGCACCTGGCGGCGAAACTCCCGATCTCGAGACTGCAACGTGACCTGACCGACTCAACGGTGATCCGCAACATCGGAATGCCGCTGGCACACGGATTAATTGCGATAAAAAGCACAACAAAAGGGCTGCATAAATTGTTGTTAAATGAGGAGGCGATAGAGCGGGATCTGGAAAACAATTGGGCAGTGGTGGCAGAAGGGATTCAAACCATCCTGCGCCGGGAGGGGTATCCAAAACCTTATGAAGCACTGAAAGCATTGACACGCACAAACCGGCACATAACAAAAGAAAGCATTTCGGACTTCATCGACACATTGGAGGTCAACGAAGAAATAAAAAAAGAACTCAAGGCGATTTCGCCAAAGAACTATACAGGTATTTGATTGACAGAAAGATTTTTTTCTGCAAGGAACATGGAAACGAAAAGGTTTTAGGTATTGTTTAAAAGGAAACCGTGAGGTTATTGAAAATTAAAATTAAAAAAAATGGCAACGAACAACAACGATTCGCGACCGGCCCGGAGTTATGGCAACGCGAACAATGAGAGACACTCTTCTGCAAACAGAAATTACAACGTAGAAAGAAGACCGCAGCGTGAAGAGGGCAACTATCGCCCATCGTATGAAGAAAATTACAACAGAAACTATGAAAGCAACCCCAATAGCCCCGAGGGAAGCAGGAAACGTCGTCCAAGAGTGGGGGAGAGAGTCTCTTCGGGCGCCCACGGAGGAGGTGAAAGGAGTTATAACGCATACGGCAACGCACCGGGAAGACCCCGCAACGCACAACCCGTGAACCAGGGCTCGAAAAAACTGGTTAAGAAGAAGAAAATCTTCAAGCAGATCAAATACAAGGAAAACGCCGATCCAACGGCGCCGATCCGCCTCAACAAATACCTGGCCAATGCCGGAGTTTGCTCGCGCCGTGAAGCCGATGAGTTCATACAGGCCGGGGTCGTGAAAGTGAACGGGGAGGTGGTTACCGAACTGGGTACGAAGATCACCCGTGCCGACGAGGTGATGTTCAACGACAAGACGGTATCGCTGGAAAGCAAGGTTTATGTGCTGCTGAACAAACCCAAGGGATTTGTTACCACGACCGATGACCCCGAGAACCGGAAAACGGTCATGGACCTGGTGAAAGCAGCCTGCAAAGAACGGATTTATCCCGTAGGCCGCCTCGATAGGGGAACTACCGGAGTGTTGCTGCTGACAAATGACGGCGACCTGGCATCGAAGTTGACCCACCCCAAGTACGAGAAACGAAAAATCTACCAGGTATGGCTGGATAAGCCAGTAGCCATGGAGCACATGCAGGCCATTGCCGACGGTATTGAGCTGGAGGACGGTGAAATTCATGCCGATGCCATCAGTTACGTTACCGAGGAAGACCTGAGCCAGGTAGGTATCGAGATCCACTCGGGAAAAAACCGCGTCGTACGCCGTATTTTCGAGAAACTGGGTTACCGGGTGCTGAAGCTCGACCGGGTGTACTTTGCCGGGCTGACAAAGAAAAACCTGTCGCGCGGAAAATGGCGTTACCTGTCGGAAAAAGAGGTGAACATGTTGAGAATGGGAGCTTTTGATTAGTTCCCGGCCTCCAGCAAGCAGACCCGCCGGACGGCGGGCAAATATCTGTAAAACGAATATTTAAATTATATTCCCTTGAATCTGGCAAGGATACAGGGGAATCAGGAGTAATATGAAACAACTGAAGAGAACAACGATTGTCGATGCATTAAAATCGGCGCAAACCGGAACTGAGGTAAATGTAAAAGGATGGGTGCGTACCCGCCGAGGAAATAAAAACGTGAGCTTTGTAGCGTTAAATGATGGGACGACCATAAATAACATACAGGTAGTCATAGATATAACCCTTTTTGGTGAAGAATATCTTAAACCCATCACCACGGGTGCCTGCCTGAGCGTGAACGGGAAACTGGTGGAGTCACAGGGGCAGGGACAGTCCGTGGAGATCCAGGCTACTGAGATCGAGATCTACGGAACGGCGGATCCGGCAACCTATCCGCTGCAGAAGAAAGGACACTCGCTGGAGTTCCTCCGGGAGATTGCTTACCTGCGCCCGAGGACAAACACGTTTGGAGCCATTTTCCGCATGCGTCACCACATGTCGTACGCCATTCACAAGTTTTTCAACGACCGGGGATTCTACTATTTCCACACGCCTGTCATCACGGCTTCCGATGCCGAGGGGGCCGGCTCCATGTTCGAGGTGACCACATTGGATATGAACAATGTGCCCAGGACGGAGGAAGGAAAAATTGATTTTTCACAGGATTTCTTCGGAAAACAAACCAACCTGACGGTCTCCGGACAGCTCGAAGGCGAGCTCGGTGCAATGGCGCTCGGAGCCATTTATACGTTCGGTCCCACTTTCCGTGCCGAGAACTCCAATACGCCGCGCCACCTGGCCGAGTTCTGGATGATTGAACCCGAAGTGGCGTTCAACGACAATACCGATAACATGAACCTGGCAGAGGATTTTCTGAAATACCTCATCCGGTACGCACTGGATAACTGCATGGAGGATATCGCGTTTCTGGCGAAGATGTACGACAACGAGCTGATCGACCGCCTGAACTTTGTGGTGAACAACGATTTCGTACGCCTTACCTATACCGAGGGCGTGAAGATTCTCGAAGAATCGGGCCACCCCTTTGAGTTTCCCGTGTACTGGGGAGCCGACCTGCAGTCGGAGCACGAGCGGTACCTGGTGGAAAAACATTTCAAGTGCCCGGTGATCCTCACCGATTATCCCAAGGAGATAAAATCGTTCTACATGAAACAGAACGAGGACGGAAAAACCGTCCGGGCCATGGATGTCCTTTTCCCGAAAATAGGAGAGATTATCGGCGGATCCGAGCGTGAAGAGAACTACGACAAGCTTATGCAGCGGATAAAAGAGATGGACATGCACATCGACCCGATCTGGTGGTACCTGGAGATCCGCAAGTTCGGCACGGCACCGCACGCCGGGTTCGGCCTCGGCTTTGAACGGCTGATGCTTTTCGTTACCGGCATGACAAACATCCGCGACGTGATCCCGTTTCCGAGAACACCCAATAACGCAGATTATTAAGAATTGGTTTTTAAATGAAGAATATACGTAATTTTTGTATCATCGCTCATATCGATCACGGGAAAAGTACCCTGGCCGACCGGTTGCTCGAGTTTACCAAAACCATCGACAGCAAGGACCTGCAGGCGCAGGTGCTCGACAGCATGGATTTGGAACGGGAGCGCGGCATCACGATAAAGAGTACCGCCGTTCAGATGGCTTACGAGTATGGTGGTGAAAAATATACATTGAACCTGATCGATACCCCGGGACACGTGGACTTTTCGTACGAGGTGTCCCGATCCATCGCTGCCTGCGAAGGCGCCTTGCTCATTGTGGACGCCGCCCAGGGGATCCAGGCGCAGACCATCTCCAACGTCTACATGGCCATTGAACATGATCTGGAGATTATTCCCATCATCAATAAGATTGACTTGGAGAGTGCAATGCCCGATGAGGTGGAAGACCAGATCGTGGAGCTGCTCGGCTGCCCGCGTACCGATATCCTTCGCGCAAGCGGAAAAACGGGAGTCGGCATCGAAGAGATTCTGGCGGCCGTTATCGAACGTGTTCCCGCACCAACAGGCGACCCCGATGCTCCGCTACAGGCTTTGATCTTCGATTCGGTTTTTAATCCGTTCCGGGGAATCATTGCGTACTTCAAAATCATGAACGGCAGCATTGCCAAAGGTGACCTGGTGAAGTTCGTAAATACCGGGAAAGAGTACGATGCCGACGAGGTGGGTATCCTCCGCCTTGGCATGGATCCCCGCCAGCGGGTTGAGTGCGGCAACGTAGGGTACATCATCTCGGGAATCAAGACGTCGAAAGAGGTAAAGGTGGGGGACACCATCACGCACGTGAAGAATCCCTGCGACAAGGCCATCGCCGGCTTCGAAGAGGTGAAGCCAATGGTTTTTGCCGGTGTTTACCCCATCGAAAGCGAGGAGTTTGAAAACTTGCGGGCATCGCTGGAAAAGTTGCAGCTGAATGATGCTTCGCTCACTTTCCAACCCGAATCGTCGGTCGCCCTGGGATTCGGGTTCCGCTGCGGTTTCCTCGGATTGCTGCACATGGAAATCATTCAGGAGCGGCTGGAGCGCGAGTTCGATATGGACGTGATCACCACCGTTCCCAACGTTTCGTACAAGGTGTACGACAAGAAAGGCAACATGAAGGAGGTGCACAACCCGGCCGGGTTGCCCGATCCCACACTGATCGACCATATCGACGAGCCTTATATCCGTTCGTCCATCATTACAAGCACGACATACATCGGCCCGATCATGACCTTGTGTCTGGGCAAGCGGGGTATCCTCATCAAGCAGGAGTACATCTCGGGAGACCGGGTGGAGATTATTTTCGATCTGCCACTGGGAGAGATCGTCATCGATTTTTACGATAAGCTGAAGAGCATCTCTAAAGGGTACGCATCGTTCGATTACCACATCCACGATTTCCGCCCTTCGAAACTGGTGAAGCTCGATATCCTGCTCAACGGGGAGCCGGTGGATGCGCTATCCACACTCACTCACGCCGATAATGCGCAATCTTTCGGACGCAGGATGTGCGAGAAGCTGAAAGAGCTTATCCCCCGACAGCAGTTCGATATCGCTATCCAGGCGGCAATCGGGGCCAAGATCATTGCCCGGGAGACTGTAAAGGCGGTAAGGAAAGACGTGACGGCCAAGTGCTACGGTGGGGATATCTCCCGTAAGCGCAAGCTGCTCGAAAAGCAAAAGGAGGGGAAGAAGCGCATGAAGCAGGTAGGTAACGTGGAAGTTCCGCAAAAAGCGTTCTTGGCGGTACTGAAGCTCGACTGACCGCTGGCTTCAGCGGCTTTTTTCGTCCTTTGCCGATGACGGGGGAGGAGAGGGTTGCATGGATAAGTTTCCGTTGTATTTTCCTCCCATTTCTATTTCAACATTGTCTGCCTGGATATTGCCGTTCACGAATCCGGTACTTTTGATGTTCAGCTCTTTGCATGCGATATCGCCGGAAATGCTTCCGTAGATGATGATGCGGTCGCTTTCCAGGTTCCCGGTCACCCTGGCTTTTTCACCAACGACAATGCCTTTGGACAGCGAGAGGTTGCCCTCCACGATTCCGTCGACACGGATGATGCTTTCTCCCCGGATGTCTCCCTTAAACAGGATATCCGTGCCGATAACGGTGTCTATCGGTTGTGATTCAATGGAGTGGAGTTTTTTGTTTTTGCTGGTTCTCATGGGATGCTCATTCGTGAAAATTAATGTAATCGCCCGGGTTCACTTTTTCGTCGTTTTTAATGATCTCGTAATGCAGGTGCGGGCCCGAGCTTCGTCCCGTGTTCCCGACTTTGCCGATAACCTGTCCGCTTTCTATCTTGTCGCCTTCCCGGACGGCTATCTCCGATAAATGGCCGTAGAGCGTTTTCAGCTTATTTTCGTGTTTTACAATCACACATTTTCCGTATCCTCCGTACCATCCCGCAAATTCCACCTTGCCGTTAGCCATCGTTTTAACCGGAGCGCCCCTTTCGCCCTTGATGTCGATCCCGGAATGATACTCCGCGCCGCGGCCGGTGAACGGGTTTCGCCTGTAACCGTAGGATGAGAGAACGTTGTCGGAAAGGATAGGGTTCCCGATGGGAACATTCTTCAGGGTTTTCTCCAGGCTGTCGAGTTGTTCCCTGTAGAAATCAGCCAGTTCGTTTATTTTTACCACTTCGATGTTTTCCGGGCCACCCAGGTTCTCAACCTCCATCTGGACCAATCCTCTTGATTTCAGCAGTTCGTTTATCCGGAAAATGCTTTCATCTATTGATTGAAAGGTTTGTTGCGCCTTGGGAACGTCGACGAGGCTCCTTATCTTGTCAGCCTTGGCAATTTCATCCTGGTAAATCTTGCTTGTTTTGTGAAACACCGTCAGGCCCAACGCAGTTATAAGGCAAACTACAGCAAGTAAAGCAACGGCTACGTATCTTTTCCAGTGCAGAAGCATCCCGGTTGGAACAAGAAAGGTTTTGTTTCTTTTTCCCTCGGTATTGATAATCAGAATGGATGTTTTGTGACTACGCATGTTGATTTTCCGAATAGAGCACAACGCTTTTGCAAAGATAATTTTTTTTAAAAAAGAATGTTAACTTTTCGTGGTTTTTTTGTTACTTTTGCTTCCGAAGCGGCCGGCCAAACCCATGGATTCCCGGTCCTGATCATTTAAATATTACGGACATGAAATCAAAACTTTTTCTACTGACACTTTTCCTTATCGGCAGCATTTCCTTTGCCGAGGCGCAGTACGTGAATGAGGTAGCCATAAGCGATATTGACGCGGACTACGTGATGATCTGGTCGGATTCGGGACCGATCCTGACATCGAAGATCACCGTGCGGGTGGACTACGGACAGGGCGGCAGAACGCCACAGATAACCGATGAGCGCCGCCGTCCGATGTCGTTCAACGGAATGCTTGCCGTACTTAACATGATGAGCCGTAACGGTTTCGAGCTCTTTGAGATTATGCGCAGCGAAAAAGAAAACCAGGAATTTTTTCTGCTGCGGAGGAAAGATTCGTTTTCCGGTAACGGCAACCGGAATGCTGTGGATTACGACACAAACGTCCGGAGCCGTTGACCGATGGCTTGATGTTTAGTTCAGGAACAGCACCTTGTTGGGCAGGTAACCCGGGTTCTCGAGGGTGAACTTACGTTTTCCTGTTTTGTCGTAGCAGTAAACATTTCCCAATATCTTCACGTATTCAACGGCGTCGGTCAGGTAAATATCGCCGTTAAAGGGGTCTACGGTGATGGAGTAGGGAATAGCTATCGATTTGTCGGCAATGAGTTTGCCGGTGAGTAGCTTGTCGCTCAAGCAGTCAAAAACAGAAACCACGGTTTCGGAGGTGGCGTAATCCTTGTAATAAATAAATGCCTTGTCGCCTGACAGGGTGAAATCCATTATGTTCGTCACTTCACCAAAGGCGGCCACCTCGCCTTTCGGGGTGATCTTTTGAAACGTTGCCGGTACCGTTGTATAGTTGCCTACCGAATAAACATATACATCGCCTTTCTTATCGGCACAGACCCTTTTGGGGTTTAAACCGACTTCAATCTTTTTTGTTTCCGTAAAGCTCTTCAGGTCGATCACGCTGACGGTATTGTCGAAGTTGGGAAAATTCATCCCCCCCGAGTTTGCCACGTAAATGTTGTTGTTTGCAATGCAAATGCCTTCGGGGTCAGGACCCACCTGCACCGAACCGTCTATGCTCAGCGTTGTGGTGTCGATGCGGGTGACGGTGTCGTCGTGGGAGGTGACATACACTTTTCCGCCGTAGGCTGCGGCATACCGGGGTTGCTTTGCCTGGTTGCCGGCGGTTTTCATCGGAATCTGTTTCAGTGATTTTCCCGTGTTTGCAGCAATCACCTCAACGGTGCTGGACGAGTTGACAACAATGTAAATCTTGGCACCGTACCGGATGGCGTCGTTGGCTGTGTCACCTAACCCCCTTTGGTTGACAGCAGTGAAATAATCCTTGGTTAATGCCTGGTTCTCAAAATCATAGTGCGAGAGTGATGCACTGTTGTCGCCGAAAAATCCTTCGGAAAGTATCAGGATACGCTTGGCTTCCTTTGCCGGAAGTTCGGTTTCATCGATAATGGACTCGGGCGTGCAGGCCGTGAAAAATGCTGCCGCAAACGGTAGGATAAATAATAAAAGCTTTTTCATTTGAACGTGTATTTAAAAGTTTATGGAAATTGTTCCCCTGAACGATCGTCCCGGCATAGGGAAGTTGCGGACGATCTCGTAGTTCTTGTTACTCAGGTTGAGGGCCTCGACCGACAGGTCGACCTTGTTGTGTTTTACCCCAACACTCTTCGAAAGCGAAACGCCGTGATCGGCATAACCGCTCAGCCTGTTCTCCGGCATGTTCTGTGCCGAGGTGTATCTTGTTCCCGACCACAGCACCGTGTAAGCCGCAGTTAACCACGACGTTTCTACAACAGCCCTGCCCGAACCCGAGAAGCGGGGGGTATAGGGCAGTTGGTGGTTGTATGCCGGACTGTCGGGATTGGACCTGTTTCGGGAATCCTGAAAGGTAAACGAGCTTCCAGCCAGCAGCTTCACCTTGGGAGAAAGCACAAAAGCACTTTCCTGTGCAACGTCTACGCCGCTGATCACCACTGAACCAAAATTCATCATGCTCCACTCGAAGATGTTACGGTTGGGATAGGAGACAATCTTGTTGCTGATTTTGTTGAGATAGGCATCTGCGGTCATTGTCAGCAGTGGGACCCGGTCGCCTGCAGAAGTGGAGTAGGTAAGGCCGATGTTGAACTGATGTGTATCTTCGGGTTTCAAGTCCCGTTTCCCGACACGCGAATAATAGAGGTCATTGAAAGTGGGTAGGCGGAAAATATTTTTGTAGAACGCCCTCAGTCGGAAATCGATCGCCTCGAACGGCCGGTACGTTAAGCTGGAGTATGGGGAGAGCCTATGCCGGTTGTTTGCCGCCGTGCCCGACCGCACGTGTTCCGACGTCTG
Organism: Porphyromonadaceae bacterium; assembly: GCA_022840285.1. Classification (GTDB taxonomy): domain Bacteria; phylum Bacteroidota; class Bacteroidia; order Bacteroidales; family Dysgonomonadaceae; genus Petrimonas. The sequence continues at coordinate 5,100 of JALHIE010000042.1, read as the reverse complement.
CGTGTAAAGCAGGCTGGCCGTTGCCAGGAGCCGGTCGGTAACGTACTTTGCGGCAAGGCTTGAGAGTGAAGTGTAGCGGGTAGGGTATGCGAAATCGGGTAGATTGGCTGACAAGTTGTTCATCACGACATCCGTTGATACCGAGAACGAAAGGTTCTCCAACGCCCTGAAAAGAGCAGAAACCGACCCGTAAAGTTCGTTTTGCCGGTACCTGTTCTCCAGTTTCCCCTCCGCATTCAAAAATTCCGGATCGAGGTAATAGACGTAGCCGTTATTGTACTTGACATTTGCCTGAAAGGCCCACCGGTTGGAAATGTAATTACGGTAGTGCGCCTGCGTGAAAAAGGTGTTGTCCCGGAGGCGCTGTTTGGAAAAACCGGACGTGTTGTAAAGGATGGTGGCTCCGGGTAGTCCGCGTTCCGACCGATAGTAGTAAGTGCGCAGGTTTCCGCTGCCTTTTTCGGAAAAGTTAGCGAACAGGGCACCTTCCAGCCGAAAGTTACGCACATCGGTATTTTCGCGTTTCTCTACCGACGAGCTGTCTCTTCCGGCCTCACCGTAATGCAGGATGTACGGATACTCCCCGTTTGCCGACAGCCATTCGCCACTTAGTGATGCCGACAGTTTTTCGTTCAGTTTCAAGTTCGTGGAGACTGCCGGATTGAACATGCCGAACGATCCGGTTTTTAGCGAGGCCCGTCCGTTGACCTTTTGGTCGGTGCCCACCTGTGGTGCGGCGCTCCGGATATTCAGTACCGATGCCGACGCGAACAGCCGGGCCGGTTGAAAGATGTTATCGCTCTGTCCCGAGTTCAGGGAGATCATATCTACGTTGTCCAGGGCGAACCGGCCGATATCGATTTGTCCCGTTTGTACATCGTTTATGGTGAAACCGTTGTAGTTCACTGCCGTGTGGTTGGCGCCGAGGCTGCGTACCGATACGGCCTTAAGCCCCCCGATGCCCCCGAAGTCTTTCACCGTAACGCCGGGAAAGTGTTTGACAACATCCGACAATTGCAACGCGTTGAGGTTACGGATCGATTTTCGCAATAAAACACGCATCGGAGCCGATGAGCGGATTTCCCGGTCGGCATACCCCTCCGTCACCACCACTTCGGGCAGGCGCTGCAAACTATCGAGGCTGGTCTGGGCCAGCAACGGGGTGGCTACCGCATAAAATGTGGCAACAATTACTGCATTTCTCTTTAAAACATTCATCTTATACCGAATTTTTAATTCCGGTAAAGCAATCTGAAAATGAAGCGCGTAAATAAAAAAATCTGTTCGCGAGTCGTTTTCAAGCTCTATTCCCCGAAAGCCATTAACAAGGTGCGAAAAATTGGCAGGTCTTCTGACTTACTTCCGTGGTCTGAACGCCTTCCCAAAACCGGTTTTCGAGCTTTTTTCCGAAGCTAGTGCCTCCCTTGAGGGGAAGCAGGAGCGGGTTTTAGTGGCAAAAGGTGATCTGTTCAGCACGTGAAACGAAGCTTACAGCAGCGGGTCTGTTCAGGATTTTCACCTGATTCCCTTTTCATTACGGTTCCGAAGCCAAATCTGGAACGCGTAACACCAACATTTCGAGGACAAAGATAGGTAAAAAAAAGTGGAAAGAAAATAAAAAAATATATCTTTGCGTTGTGTTATGAATGAGAAACTTGAATATCGCGTCGCTGATCACTTTTTCTGTATTGAAACTCCCGACAGGGCACTCACTTCCGGGATCATGTCCAGTTACACCCCTTTCCGGGTGGAAAATAATTCGGATAATGATTTCCTGTTCCGTTTAAAAGGTAACCGGGAAGTTCGAGTGGCAGGATTTCCGCCGGATGATACCATGGAATGGAACGGCGTGGACTACAAGGTGTACCACACTCCTGAGGGAATGATCGTTTCCATGAAACAAGGGGAGAGAGAACACAGGTTCTTTGCCCCGGCGGACTGGAAAGAGGTGGTTTGCGACCTCTCGTTCACCGATAAAAACGAAGCGGTTTTTCTCAACAGTTTTCTGAGACTGGCTTTTGGAGTGACCTCCATCCTTGCCGACCGGACCATAAAGATGCACGCATCCGTAACGGAATTGAACGGCAGGGCACTGGTCTTTTTAGGTAGGAGCGGAACAGGAAAGAGTACCCACAGCCGGCTGTGGCGTGAATTTGTGCCCGGGTGTACACTGTTAAACGATGATGAACCCCTGATACGCGTCTTTGAAGATGAGCCGGTAAGGGTCTACGGGGCACCCTGGAGCGGAAGCACGGCCTGCTTCAGGAACGCATCGGCAGAAGTGGCCGCCTTTGTACACCTGCACCAAAGCTCCGAAAATCGTCTGACCAAACTTAAAAGCATTGAAGCACTCTCTTCGTTGTATACTTCGGCAGCGGTGCTCCGGTCTGATGTTGAAAATAAAAACAGGGTGCTGGATGTTGTTGCAGCTGTTTTGCAACGTGTACCGGTTTATCGGCTCGATTGCCGGCCGGACTATGAAGCAGTATCATTAACCCGGTCATTGTTGTCTTGAAAATAATGGAATCCCTGATTGTCCCGAACGAGATTTTCTTTTCGCATATATTGGAGGAGATCGATGCGCACCGGGCGGTAAAAATTCCGGTAAAGGGAATCAGTATGCTGCCTTTTATCCGTCCGCCGTCGGATCAGATCGAACTGTCGAAATTAAACGGACAATCGATAACGAAAGGGAATATCGTGTTGGCCAGAACGAAAGCGAACAGCTACGTTGTTCACCGGATCGAGAAAGTTGAAAAGGAGTTGGTCACGCTCAGGGGAGACGGCAATCCGTTTGTCCGTGAGCAATGCGACAAGAAACACGTTGTTGCGGAAGTAACGGCTGTTTATAAAAAGGGAAGAAAAATAGGGAAAGGAAGCCTCAAATGGAACCTGGCAAAAAAGTGTTGGTTTTCCAGCCCGTTGTTGCGAAGATTTTTTCTGCGTATCTACAGGAAGATCAACGGGAGCGGATGAGGTCTGGAGTGAAGTGGTTGACTATAACGTTGGGCTTAATGGTTTTATCGTATGAAAAAAGCTTTGTGTTTATTCGCGATTGTAGCATCCCTTGCCGCCTGTTCCGGACCAAAAGGGATGGTGAAAATTGAACCGCCGCAGGAAGATTCTGTCGAATACGAACTGATTGTATTTGATTCGGGGTTTGAAACGTGGTACATGCTGCAGAATTCTCCGGCCAGGTACCGTTCTCAACAGTACTACGAGAACTGGAACCGTCAATATGTGTCGGAATGGAACTACCTGGCGACCCAGCCCCGGAGAAGATCGTTCTTTCAGACCATTGTCGGGTATGAGCCGGGTGTGGATTATGGATTTGAACTGAACCACAAACTGTTCTACTATTTTCAATATGTGGAGCATGTGTTGCGGATACCCATACTGCCTAACCGTCCCTCGGGGATGGTTTACTGATTGGGGATGAATACCGGATGACGGCAAAAAAAATGATCGGATGAAAATAAAAGAGAACATCAGAATCAAACAGATCGGGGATGAGTCCATCCTGGTTTCCAACGACGGGGAGAACATGAACTATACGCGCGTAATATCCCTCAACGAATCCGCAGAACTTCTGATAACCGGGAGCTTCGATGAATATTTTACCGTTCGAGACTGGGCGGAAAAGCTGACGGCGAGATACGGTATCGACAAAGCACAAGCCATGGCGGATGCTCAAGTGCTGGCCGATAAACTGATACAAGCCGGCGTGATCTATGAATGAGCCGGCTGTCTCTCTTTTCCTGGAGTTGCTCCGTTCCGCCATCTGGAACAGGCCGGCCGATGAAAAACTGTTTCGGCACGTTGACTCTTCGGTTTGGGAAGAGGTGATCAGCCTGGCGGAATCTCAGAAGGTAAATGCCTTGTTGTACGACGGAATCATGACGTTACCTGCAACTCTCCGGCCCGGGAAAAAAGAGGTATACACGCTTTTTTTGCAGGCTGAAGCTATTGAGGAACTGAACAAAAAACAAAACGAAGAACTGCGCGTTCTCTCGTCCGAATATGGACGGATGGACTGCCTCTTTGTGCTGTTAAAAGGGCAGGCCAACGCTGTCCTTTATCCCAGGCCGGAGCATCGTTCTCCCGGCGATATAGACCTGTTTCTTTACCGGAAAGGGGATTACGAAAAGGCGAACGAATGGGCAAAAAGAAAAGGGTGCCGGATGGATGCCGAGAATATCCATCATCAATCCTATGAAATCAACGGTATCCACGTTGAAAACCACAAAAATACCTGCTACTTCGGAATCAGGAAATACGACAGGCTGCTGGAAGAAAAGATGCAGGAGATCATACGGAATCATCGCTTTATCGAACTGGAGATTGACAACTTGAGAGTGAGTGTATTACCCGTTGAATTCAATGCTTTTTATCTCTTTTACCACCTTTTCCACCATTTTATCCACCTGGGTGTCGGTGTCCGTCAGTTTTGCGATTGGGTACTGTTCATGCATACCCACTCACCGCAGATGGATAAAGAGGCGCTTGCCGGCCTGGTGGGGCAGTTCGATTTGTTGAACGCCATGGAGGTATTCGCATCGGCAGCCGTCAGGTACCTGGAGGCAGATCCGGGTGTTTTCCCGTTTACTACCGATACGGAAGGGAAATTTGTGGATGTGGTGATGGATGACGTGTTGAGGGGAGGTAATTTCGGGTTTTCTACCTTCAGGAACAAATCTTTCCGGGGGAAATGGGATGCAAAATGGCACAGGTTCGCCTATTCGGTAGCGAGAACGAAAAAAATATCCGGTATTGCTCCCCGGCACATAAACCCTTTGCCGGTAACTAAAATAACAACCAACCTGAAACTGCTGTTCAAAAAATAGATGTTACGTTTTCTGAAGTTTCTGACCGATATTTCCAGGGGCCATCGTAAAGCGCTGATAGTGATAACGCTGATTGGAGTGTTAAGTGTGGCCGTGTCGCTGAGTTTCGTGTGGGCCCTGAAGCTGGTTATTGATGTGGCGTCGGGAGATGCCACAGGCTCGCTGTTGCATTATTCACTGATTCTCGTCCTGCTTACGTTGTTCAGGGTGTTGCTGAACGTGGTGGATGTGCGCTACGTGAACATGACCGAGGTGA
>JALHIE010000155.1 GCA_022840285.1 Porphyromonadaceae bacterium | reverse complement strand
AAAAACCCGTCGTTCCGGTCCCAATCACGCCTGCTGCTCCGGCAACGGCCGAAGTCTTTAGAAATGTTCTTCTCGTTAAGTTGTTCTCTCTTTTCATATGAGGGTGTTTTTTTGTCGTTGTTTTCTATGGGTCAATTAATTAGCAGCATTAACTGTTTTCGTCACCTTGCTGAAAATTTCCTATTCAATCCACTTTTTCCATTTTGTATGATCATCGTTTCCCGATTGTACCATCATTTCTACGAATTGCATTCCCCTTACCCCGTCGTATACGGATGGAAAGTCGGAAACCAGTCCGTTCGGTTTTTCTCCGTTTTCCCTGGCCACGACGGCCAGGGCAAAATTGCGGTAAATATTGGCAAAAGCTTCTATAAACCCTTCGGGATGCCCGGCAGGCGTTCGTGTATTCCATTTTGCCAGGTCGCTTAGAAATTCATTGTTTCCCATGTATAGTTCCTCGGCTGGCCTGTCTCCCCACCTCAGGATCAACCTGTTCGAATCCATCTGCCTCCATTCCAGTCCGCCCTTGTCGCCATAGACACGAAGGCGGATATTGTTTGCCTCACCGGTAGCTATCTGGGTAGCCATCAGCACTCCGGTAACCCCCTCTTCCATTCGCAGCAGGGATGCCCCGTCGTCGTCCACCGGGCGTCCCTCCACGTACGTTTGCAGGTCGGCGCACACCTCCAGCACTTTCAGACCGGTAACGTATTCTGCCAGGTGCCAGGCATGCGTTCCTATGTCGCCCATGCATCCGGCCTTTCCCGTGGTCTTTGGATCGGTCCTCCATCCGGCATTATTTCCTCCCTGCAGCTCTATGCGTTGCGACAGCCATCCCTGGGTATACTCCACGTATACTTTGCGCAGTTTGCCCAGTTCTCCGCTTGCGATTCTTGCCTTTGCCTCCTTGACAGCCGGATATCCCGAGTATACGTGGGTCAGCGCCAGGACCAGTCCCGTCTCCTCCACTTTCTCTTTCAGTTTGAGGGCTTCTTCCAATGAAAAAGTCATCGGTTTGTCGACAACCACGTGAAACCCTCTTTCGAGTGCCATCATGGCGGGTTCAAAATGCCATTTGTTCGGTGTGACTATGGTTACAAAATCCATCCGCTCTTCGGCAGGCAGTTTCGTTTCTTTCTCAAACATCTCCTGGTAGGAGTCGTAAATCCGGTGATCCGGGAGGAAATATTCCCTGCCTGAGCTTCTGGAGATTTCAGGATTGACGCTGAAGCAGCCACAAACCAGTTCAATATGGTTGTCCATAAAGGCTGCCCGACGGTGTATGGCTCCGATAAAGGCATCGCTGCCGCCGCCAATCATGCCCATTTTAAGTTTTCTCTGTTTCATAATTATGCAATGTTTACGTAGTTGAAATTAGTTTGAAAATAGCTTCGGAAATCATGTCCGCTGTACCGCTACCCGTTCCCTGACATCTTCCCTGAACAGGAACAGGAACCCGGCAAGGAAAATGATTGCCATGACGAAAGGAACCGTCCATATGGATATCCAGTCGTACTTTCCCTGTTCGGAATAGAGGTCCACCACGTTTCCGGCAATCAACGTGCCGAGGTATTTGCCTACCCCGTACGTGGCAAAAGCGATGAGCCCCTGTGCGGAGTTGCGCAGCGAGGAGGGAGCTTTCTCATCCACGAAGAGTTGGCCGGCGACGAAAAAGAAAGTGAAGCAGAAACCGTGGAGGGGCAATACGGCGAAGATGAATCCGTTTTGTCCGGTGTGCGCCCCCAGCGTGAACAGCCCGTACATCAGGATCCATGCCGCGATGGCGGCGAGGATGCTTCCCTTGTAGCGTAACTTGAGGAAGAAGATGGGGAAAGTGAACAGGAAGATCACTTCGGCAACCTGGCCGAGGCTCATGGCGGCGGCGGCATTTTCGATCCCCACATCGGTAATGAAAAGGTTTGTAAAGGAGTCATAGAATGCCAGCGGGATGCAGATGAGCGCCGAGAAGACAAGCAGGACCAGGAAAGACCTGTCCCTGGTCAGTTTGAACGCGTCAAACCCGAGCAGTTGGCGTACGCCCGCTTTCTCGACAGTCCGCACGGGATCGTTATGGGGCAGGGTCAACGCATATACTCCGGCCAGCAGGGAGATGCCAGCCCCGATCAGGAAAGGGGTGGAATAGGGTTCAATCTTCAGGGCGCTGATCAGAAGCCCGGAGCAGATCCACCAGACGCTGTAGAGCAACAAGACGGGAAAAAACAAGGAGAACGATTCGATGCGGGTCAGGGAAAAAAGCAGTACTGCCCCCACGATGTTCAGGAATGCCAGCACCCTGTTTGCCGAGAAAAACCGGTCGGCGATCATTCCCACGATCACCGGTGAGATGATGGCTGCTATGGCGGCGGTGCTGTAGGCCAGGCCGATTTGAACTCCGGAAAAGTCGAGGGTCCTTCCCAGATAGGTTCCCATGGTCACGTACCATGAACCTTGAATAAAGAACTGGAAGAACATCATGGCGGATAGTTGAATCTTCTTGTTTTTGTTTTCCATAAATAATTTAAATTTTATCCAAATACTGTTATTGATTGAATGTATCAAAATGGTTTAAGGTGTAATATAAGCTTAATCGGAACATTGATTTATAACATGTTTCTCAAATATTCTTTAACATTAATCATCTGAATCTTAAATATTGTTGACGCATCAAAGTTATGCAAAATAATGTACAGTGTGATGTATTTGAGTTAATAAATAATGTGTATTCCTGTTGCAGCAATATTCATCCTCTTTTTGTGTGACTTTTTGTATAGAAAAGAAACATCGAAAAAAACAGGGCTGTGACAGCGAATCCTGTTCCGTAGGAGATGGGTCTTGAAAGGGCAAAGCCTTCGGGTGCAAGCATGATGTAGGTTGTCACCACGGCAGTCATG
>JALHIE010000041.1:4026-46395 GCA_022840285.1 Porphyromonadaceae bacterium | reverse complement strand
ATTATGACTATATGTAACGAAAAAGACCTGCTTAAACTAATCAAAAGGAAAGAATGGACAACGTTGCGAAACGCCATACACGAATTTGATCACCTTGAACTTGCCGGCATTATCGACCAAAGTAGCGAGTTTGAATCGGTGATATTGTTCCGTTTTCTGACGCGTGAGCAAGCAAAAAATGTTTTTCAGGAGCTTTCGCACGACAAGCAGGAAAAGATTATAGAGAGACTGGCGCAACATGCTTTAAAAGTAGCCGATCTGCTCAACGATATGGAGCCGGACGATCGCACAGCTTTTCTAGAGGAACTTCCCGGAAAGGTAACACAACGTCTTATGCAGTTGCTTACTCCCGAAAACAGGGAGATGGCAACCAGACTTCTTGGATATCCCGAAGACAGCATAGGTAGGCTGATGACACCGGAATACGTAGCCGTTAAACCCCACTTCACGGTTGAACAAACGCTGGCGCATATTCGCCAATACGGACAAGATTCCGAAACACTGAATGTAATTTACGTAGTGGACAACAACTGGCGCCTAATCGACGATATTCGCATACGTGAAATAATCCTGGCTTCGCCCGAACAGGTGATCGGTGATCTTATTGACTATAAATTTGTCGCACTGAGCGCATTCGACGACCAGGAGACCGGTGTAAGCATGTTCAAGGACCACGACAGGGTAGCACTTCCCGTGATCGATAGTACCGGGACGCTTCTGGGCATTGTAACCGTTGATGATATTTTTGATGTAGCCGAAGAAGAACAAACCGAGGACTTTCACAAGTTCGGCGCCGTACAAAACGCCATTATCAGTCCGTTACAGGCAACCGTTACTTTTTTGTACAAGAAACGGGTATTCTGGCTTACAACACTGGTTTTCGTAAATATCTTTTCAGGAGCAGTCATAGCCGGCTTTGAAAACGTGCTGGCTTCCACCATATCCCTTGTTTTTTTTCTTCCTTTGCTTATCGACAGTGGCGGGAATGCCGGCTCTCAATCCGCAACACTTATGATCCGTGCATTGGCCATGGGCGATGTTCAGACAAGGGATTGGATAAAACTGTTGGGAAAAGAGTTTACTGTTTCGTTACTCTTAGGCCTGACAATGGCTGCAGGAGTAAGTTTGGTAGCAGCAGTCCGTGCTCCTGAAATAATTTTGATTCTCGTTATAACCATGACGCTGGTGGTTATTGCGGGAAGCATTATCGGGATGATCCTGCCCTTCCTATTCACGAGGCTGAAAATTGATCCGGCAACGGCAAGCGCCCCCCTTATAACATCCATCGCAGACATATTAGGTGTACTCATCTATTTCACCGTGGCCAGCAAAGTGTTGGTCGACCCTACTCCACCCTTTTCAGTTTATTGACGGCGATGTTCTCTTCTACAATGGCATCAATAACAGCAATAACAGTCATATTCACAATATCGCGAACCGACATGCCCACATCCAAGATATGAACCGGCTTGTTCAATCCCATCTGGATTGGTCCGATAATGTCTCCCACTCCACTTTCCAGAAGTAGCTTGTAAGCTATGTTTGCAGAGCTCAGGTTAGGGAATATCAACGTATTCACATTCTTTCCTTTCAGCTTGGTGAAAGGAAACTTTTCGTCCCTGAAGTCTTTGTTCAACGCCACGTTCACCTGCATCTCGCCATCCACCACCATATCGGAATAATCGCGATGCAACGTTTCCACCACTTTGTGGACGCTGGCAGGGCTTCCCACTTTGTCGTCGCCAAAATTGGAATAGGAGAGCATGGCAATCACCGGATCATGAGCGAAAAACTTTACCGTAGAGTTTGCCAGACGGGCTATATCGATCAGGACATCGGAGTCGGGATGACGGTTAAAAAGCGTATCGGCGAGAAAGAGCACCCCCCGCTTCGAGTTCACAATATGCATGGCTCCTATGTGGTTAAGGTCCTCACGAATGCCAATGATGTCTTTGGCGAGATTGATGGTGTCGAGGTATTTTCCGAAAACGCCGGTAATAAGCGCATCGGCGTCACCGGACTCCACCATCATCATCCCGAAAGAGTCGCGGTTGAACATCTGCTCGGCAGCTTCCTGAAACGTATACCCCTCGCGGCTCCGCTTTTCCGAAAGCAATTTCGCGTAATGCAACCGCCGGGGTTCTTCCCTGTCGTGCCGCAGATTAACAATCTCCACTCCCTCCAAGCTGATTTGATTTTCGGCAGCGATGTTGGCAATTTTTTCTTCGTTACCCAGTAAAACCGGATAACAGATACCCTCGTTAACGCAGGTTTCAGCCGCTTTGAGCATATTCAGGTGGTTGGATTCCGAGAAGACCACCCGTTTTGGGGTTTGTTTTGCCATATCGTAGAAACGGCGCAACATTTTGTTGTCCAACCCCATCCGTTCACGAAGAATTTCACTGTATCCTTCCCAGTCGGTTATGGGTTTGCGGGCAACTCCCGACGTTATCGCCGCTTTGGCTACTGCAGGGGCAACAGCTGTCAATAACCGGTTGTCGAGCGGTTTTGGAATAATGTAATCGCGGCCGAAGCTCAACCGTTTCAGGTTGTAAGCGGCATTCACCACATCGGGAACCGCTTTTTTTGCCAGATCGGCAATGGCACGGACAGCGGCAACCTTCATTTCTTCGTTGATGCAGGTAGCACGAACATCCAGCGCACCCCGAAAGATGTAGGGAAATCCCAGCACATTATTTATCTGGTTGGGATGATCGGAACGGCCGGTAGCAAAAACAATATCTTTCCGGGCAGTGATAGCCAACTCGTATGATATTTCCGGATTGGGATTTGCCAGCGCAAAAACTATCGGATTTTCGTTCATCGATTGCACCATCTTAACGGTCAGCACATCGGCCACCGAAAGTCCGAGAAAAACATCCGCCCCTGCAACAGCTTCCGCCAATGTGGAAATATCTCGCCCGGTGGCAAACGGTTTCTTCCGTTCGTTCAGATCGGTCCGATTTTTTGATATCACACCCCTGGAATCGAGCATCACTATATTTTCCAACTTGGCTCCCAACGCCATGTAAAGTTTTGTGCACGAACTGGCTGCTGCGCCCGCGCCATTCACCACAATCCTCACCTCTTCGATCTTCTTTCCCGTCAGTTCCAGCGCATTGAGCAATCCGGCAGCGGAAATAATGGCTGTTCCGTGTTGATCGTCGTGCATGATGGGGATATCCAATTCGGCCTTTAACCGCTCTTCAATTTCAAAACATTCGGGCGCTTTGATATCCTCCAGATTGATCCCGCCAAATGTGGGAGAAATAGCTTTGACCACTTCGATGAATTTTTCCGGATCTTTTTCGTCGATCTCAATATCAAAAACATCTATCCCGGCAAAAATTTTAAAGAGCAACCCTTTGCCCTCCATCACCGGTTTTCCCGAAACAGCGCCGATATCACCCAAACCCAGCACTGCCGTTCCGTTAGAGATAACAGCCACCAGGTTTCCCTTGGAAGTATATTCATAAGCTTTCTGCTCGTCCTTTTCTATTTCGAGGCACGGCTCCGCCACACCGGGCGAATACGCAAGCGACAAGTCGTGTTGGGAACTGTAAGGTTTGGTGGGAATCACCTCAATTTTTCCGGGACGCCCCTCGGCATGATACCTGAGTGCGTCTTCGCGTAATTTAGTTGACATTGTGCAGGATTTTTAAGTATAACCTAAATAATTACACAAATTTACGCAATGAAATTTAATATATGAAAGATTTTGAAAGATTTTTGTAACAAAACCTCAGCAAGCGACCTCTCAGGTTTGATTGGGTTACTTAACCGCATCTACAATCGCGGCCACAAATCCGTTATGGTCAAACTCGCCATTTTTTGAGAAACCGGTACGGACGATCACCAGTTCTTTCGATGGGATAATATAGATAAACTGTCCGTCATGGCCGCGGCAGCTGTACATGTCGCGGGGTAGATCGGGATAGTCGGTGCCGGCCCGGTTCAACCAAAAAAATGCACCGTATCTTCTATCGGAACCGTCTGCCGCAGTGGTGCTGTATGCGACCCAGTTTTCTGGCAGGATCTGTTCACCCTGCCAGTTGCCGTTGTTCAGGTAGAGCAAGCCGAATCGGGCATAGTCGCGCAAGGTGGCATAGAGGTAGGACGATCCCACGAAAGTACCCGATGCATCGACCTCGAAAACGGCGCTGCGCATCCCGATTTTATTGAAAAGCTGTTCGCGCGGGAAAGCGTAATACTCCGCATCGTTGCCAATTGCCTTGCGCAACAGGTAAGAAACAATGTTGGCAGATCCCGACGAGTATTCAAATACCGAACCGGGTAAACTCTCCAGCGGTTTCGAACCGGCAAACTGCGCCATATCGCCCTCCTTGTGCAACATGTTGTTCACGTCGGAGCTGTTCCCGTAATCTTCGTTCCATTCCAGGCCACTGTTCATCTGCATCAGGTGGTGGATGGTGATGTTGCGCCTTTCGTCATTCTTCCACTCATCCATGCCGGCGGGTGCATGTATATCCAGCCTCCCCTCTTTCACCAGAATACCGGCCAGGGCGTTGGTAAAGCTTTTGGCCATCGACCAGCTCAGGAAAGGGGTTTCGGTATTAAATCCCTCGGCGTATTTTTCAGCAACCGGCTGGCCTTGATAAACGACCATCACCGCAAATGTACCCTTGTAGGGGACGGTGTCTGCAAATGCCCGTTCCACGGCAAGGTTAAGTTGTCGCATGTCAATACCGGAAGGGATGGTGTCGGCAATCAGGTCCCCCATGGGCCATGCAATGGTGTCGGGGTTCTCCGGCAGAACCGGCAAAACCGGATAGGGACGTTCCTGAATATCACTCAAGGGGTAATCGTTTACCAGAATGCTGCCATAGCCATTCACAAAAGTAGTACGCGAAGTATGCCAGAGGAAGTGGCTTTTCACGGTTTTACTCCTGGAATCGACCCTGTTTTTCACGAATCGGATAAAGGAGAAATTCAGGTCGGTTGCCTCCATCGATTCCTGAGTACGGTTGGCCAGAAAGATACCCGACGACAGGTTTTTAGCTGCATAACCGGTAATAATCGGCAGGAGAGGGTTTATGTAAAGAACACCCCCCAGGAACATGAGCAGAATAAGGACTGCGATAATGATGCGTACTCTTTTCATGAGAGCTTAATTTTGAACCGGTTTGACCTTTTCCAAGTGTTACTCCTCGAAAATCAGGATCTTCTCAATCTCATCGCCCGGACGAATCATGTCAATTACCTCCAGTCCTTCACACACTCTTCCAAAACAGGTGTGGTGACGGTCGAGATGAGCCGTATTCTCGCGGCTGTGGCAAATGAAAAACTGCGAACCTCCGGCTCCTGTGCCATCGGGGCATCTCCCCTGAATCACAAAGGTTGGAATCACCCGGTGGAACGTCAATCCGTCGTAAAAGCCCTTTTCGGCCAGTTTCACAAAGTTGGCCACGGTGTTTGGAGCGTCTTCCTCGTAAAACTTTACTTTCATAACCCCTTTTGCGGTGTGTATCTCTGCTGTCAGCATATTAGCGGCTGAATCGTCTTCTGACAATGGCTTGTAATGTTTAACAACAGCTGGCTATTTTAATTAAAAGAGTCACCATTTAAAAATCACCGTTCAGTCAGCCATTAAAGCCGGCACCCAGAAAGTATGGATGGGATTATTATACCCAACCCTCCAAACCTAAACTTTCAACAATCCGCGAAAACCCCTGGCAGCATAGTAGGATTCGGCTCCGTTGTGGTAAATAAAGACCTGCCCGTAACGCCAGTCGCCAAAAATGGCTCCACCAAACTGACGGATGTCGTCCGGCGTGGCAATCCAACTGGAGGTCTTTGTGTCAAATTTTCCCAAATGCTGAAGATTCCGGTATTGTTCCTCGTTCAGCAACGAGACCCCCATCTCTTCTGCCATACCCACGGCACTGTTCCAGGGCTTGTTTTCTTTTCTCGACTTCAATGCCTCGGGGTCGTAGCAGACACTCCTGCGCCCTTTCGGGCTCTCAGCCGAGCAATCGCAAAAGATGTACTCGCCTGTATCTCCGTCCCGGCCTATAACATCCGGTTCCCCTCCGGTTTCCTCCATCTCGTTCAGTGACCGCAGTTGTTCCGGATGACTTTCCAGTTTTTCTTGTATCTCTTCCCAGTTAAGTTCCGGATGACGGTTCATATTCTTCTCGAAACGTCTTTTCAGGACATCGAATAGCTTTTCCTTTTGTTCCTGTGTGATTTTATTTCTTTCCATACCCGTTTTTAATTAAAAAACACCTCAATTTCCACTCAGGCCGATTAGCCCGAATAAGTCAACTGAACAGGTGCAATATTCGTGATGCCAAAAACAACAAATTCTCCGGCTCATTTTCTTAGGATCTTCTCCATGGCCTTTCCTTTTGCCAATATGGTTTGCAGGTCGTTTTCACTGTATCCTGTCAGCCAGCATATGATCTCATTCACTTCTTCCCTGCTGCGGCCTTTCTTTTCCGCTTTCTCGACGTAATAGGGATATACGCCCGTAAATGATAATTTGTATATTCTTTCTTTATTTTTCATGTTTCAATTTACTGTAAATTTCCAGGTCAGTATAAAAACCGCTGGAAAGCCGTTCTCCCTGTCGTTCAACTCCTTCAAACCTGAATCCCAGCCTCTTCGGTATATTGATGCTCGATCTGTTCTCAACCGCGCATTTTATCTGAATCCTGTTTAATCCCAGTTTATTGAAGGCAAAATCACAAAGCTTGTCGACCGATTTTGTGACAATTCCCTGTTTCCGGTATTTGTCGGAAAGCCAATATCCGATTTCTGTCTTATCATTTTGTTTGTCGGTGTCTTTAAAGCCGATCAAGCCAATGAACCGATCCCTTTTCCGGATGGTAAAGACATACTCGAACCTGTCCTCAGGGGCTTTTACTACTGAGTCAACAAATTTTTCCGTATCCGATATGTCTTTGGTCGAAGCGACGAACGGCAACCATCTCCCCAGGTAGTCCCTTTGAAGATCAATCGTTTCAAAAATATCCTTCGCATCCGATTGTTCCAATTGTTTTAATTCTATTTCTGAATCTACCTCTATTATCATATCACTTAATTCCTTCAAAAAATACCAGTGTCATTACCCATGATTGATGTTTGAACTGCCTGGCAGATTTTATTTCCATTCAAGCAAAAGTAGTTCCGTCCGTTGAAGATATAAGCCTCAATCCCCCACTTGACAGCCACATCGGGCCCTTTCTTGTCGATCACCGACCGGAGCAGCGCCGGCTCCTCCTTCCACTTTTCACTGTAATCAGTTCCTTTTTCCATGTAACGCGTTGTTATTGTTCGCAGCGTTGTCTTGTTGTCAGTTCTCCTATTGTGTATGGATAGTTCAGGGTTGTTCTTTCCATATTTTGCTGGCCTCTTTCTCCAGGCGGTTGATGTTGTTCATGTGGCCACGAAAGCACTCTGCAATAAATACCTTGTCACCAGTCGAGTTTGGTCCTGTCTTCAAGATTACCAACACAAAGTTTTTCATGCCGTAGTCATCAGCCCCCAGCTTCTTCGCCAGTGCAGCATCGTAGGCAGGATTCGCTTCTCTCCGTTTATCCTGCAAAATATTATTTGAAGAGGGAAAAGCAGAAACTACAAATGAAAGAAACAAGATAGAAACCGATAAAATGATTTTCATACAATATGTTTTATTAAGAGCTGTACACCCTTGTCGGTCAGCATTTAGCAATTTAACACACAGGGGGATAATTTGTTCGTGAATAGAAGCATCTTACGTACCTGCTTTCTCTTGTCAAGCAGCGTAGGAAGCGCTCTTTGAGTCAATTTATGAACCAACTATTTCCAGAGAACAAGAACAAAAATAAAATTGCGGGACATCGAATTGTTTTCTACCTTTGTCAATGAATGACAAGCATAATAATACAAGTCCACAATGACAACTTTTGGAGAATACATCAGAGAACTCAGAACGGGTAAAGGGCTAACTTTAACTGAGCTGGCCGCTCTTCTCAAACTTGACTCTGCCAACCTGAGTAAAATTGAAAACGGTAAAAGGGAGTTTGATGAGAAACGGCTGGAGAAGTTAGCGATTGTTTTTGATCTTGACCTGAACAAACTGAAAACAGAATATTTCAGCGATCAATTCGCAAAAAAAATGTATAAATTCAACTGTCTGCCGGAAACACTGATCGTGGCAGAAAAAAAAACAAATTACCTGAGAGACAGAAATGTTAAACAAGCCGAAATTGAATTTTGAAACAATGAAAACACCATTGACCTATATAAGCTTGTTCAGTAGCGCTGGAATTGGTTGCCACGGCTTTAAAGAAAACGGTTTCGACTGCATCGCAACAAACGAGATATTGACAAAACGGCTGAGGATCCAACAACATAACCAAACGTGTAGATATGAAACGGGATATTTGGAGGGTGACATCACCACACAAGAAGTGAAAGATAAATTGTATGGGGAGTTAAAAAAGTGGAAAGAGAATTATCGCATATCTGAACCTGATGTGATTGTGGCAACACCTCCCTGTCAGGGAATGTCGGTAGCAAATCACAAAAAGAATCAGGAGCTGCCAAGAAACTCATTGGTGGTTGAATCAATCAAGATTACCCGGGAGTTGAATCCGAAATTTTTCGTCTTTGAGAATGTACGGGCGTTTCTCAAAACAGCCTGTACCGACATCGACGGGAAAGAAAAACCGATAGAAAAAGCAATTGAGCTTAACTTGGGTGGACATTACAATATTCTCTATAGGATTGTCAACTTCAAAGATTACGGATCCCACTCAAGCCGTACCAGGACGTTGATTATTGGCGTCCGCAAGGATTTGCAACACATCACGCCGTATGATCTCTTTCCTGAGAAGAAGAAACCGAAAACACTGCGTCAGCTCTTCGTGGGATTAGATGAACTGAACGAGATGGGTAAAATATCCGAAAGCGATATTTTACATTCTTACCGCGAATTTGATAAAAAGATGCTTCTTTGGATTGAAAATCTGAAAGAGGGAGAATCGGCATTTCAAAACAAAGAGAGAGAGAGAATACCACACCAGATAAAAAACGGGAAGATCGTATACAACCAAAGTAAAAACGGGGACAAGTATGCTCGTTGGCACTGGGATAGAGAGGGACCCTGTGTTCACACCCGAAATGACATCCTTGCAAGTCAGAATACCGTACATCCATCCGAAAACAGGGTATTCAGTATCCGGGAACTGATGTTGATGATGAGTATACCTGAAACCTTTAAATGGAGTCAGCTGCCAACGGAAGAGTTAAACAAGTTAACGCTGCAGGAGAAGAGGGACTTCTTAAAGAGGGAAGAGTTAAACATTCGCCAATGCATTGGCGAGGCGGTACCTACAGGTGTTTTTAGCAGTATTGCCGGTAAAATAAAAAGCGCAGTAAATCAGAAATGCCTGACAACGGCCGAAATAAACAACATCATCGAAAAAGAAGATCTAGGCAAAACAGAAAACCTGATTACATTCATAAATGCCCATTTCACAAAGACCGGATTAGAGAACCTGCTGCAAATTGCGGAATATGCGAACGCCAGCCGCCAGGAAAACTCAGCCTACCTTACACGCAAAGATATTGCATTTACAGTGGTAAAAAACCTCCCTGAATTGAAAGAGAAAAAGAGAATCAGGATTTTAGAACCATCAGTCGGTATCGGCAATTTTTTACCTTTGCTTATTGCGAAGTTTGAAGATAAAGACGAGGTCATTTTTGACCTGATCGATATCGATAACCATTCATTGATTGTGCTAAAAGCCATCCTGGAAAAGTTGAAACCGCCTAGGAAGTTTACATTCAACCTGATCAATGCTGATTTCTTAACACACAATTTTGTTGAGAAGTATGACATCGTCGTAGGGAATCCTCCCTACAGAAAACTGACGAACAACAAAAAATTACTCACTCGTTACAAATCCGCGGCCATCAATAAAGAATCCAACAACCTGTTCTCTTTCTTCATCGAAAAAGCTATTTCATTGGGCAGGTTTGTATCCTTTATTGTTCCCAAAAGCCTGATCAATTCACCGGAATTTGACATTACAAGAAATCTGTTGAACGGACAGAACCTGATCAAGATATGCGATTACGGAGAGAAAGGCTTTAAAGGGGTGAAGATTGAAACAATTAGCTTTTTGTTGGAAACCGCATGTAAAACCAAATCAGAGAATATAATCATTGAAAGCTACATCACAGGCACCGTCGTGGAAAAGAAAAAAGAGTATCTTTTCTCAGATAAGTTTCCTTACTGGTTGATTTATCGAAACGAGCTGTTCGATCAGATTTCG
Source organism: Porphyromonadaceae bacterium (assembly GCA_022840285.1). Lineage (GTDB taxonomy): Bacteria > Bacteroidota > Bacteroidia > Bacteroidales > Dysgonomonadaceae > Petrimonas. Next base: position 36,112 of record JALHIE010000041.1, on the reverse strand, counting down.
GAAAAGCTCCATTTCAACGTTTTCCAATGCTTCCGAGACAGGCAGGTCACCAATAAAATTACAAAGGAGAAAGGTAAAGTCAGGGTTTTGAAATCCCGAAACATTGGCAACAACGAGGTGATCAAGCTAAAAAACTACGACTGTTATATCGATGAGACCGGAAATTTGGCGGTCACCAAATACCTCAATCGTGAAGATGTGGTTATGGTCCCGAATTTGACTTATTACCCAAGGGCCAGCTTCCTCCCAAGAAACACCATCGCCGATGGTTCGGTTGCCTTACTTACACTGAAAAACGGCAGCAGGTTGCCTACCAAAGAGGACCTGGATTATTACGGCTCGAAAGAGTTCGAAGCGTTTTACCGGGTTGCCCGAAATTACGGTACGCGTTCACTAAACATTGACAATAATTCCGTTTTTTTCTTTGGACTTTTAAAAGAATTGAAAAATGAAAATAGCGATTACGGATGAGATGCGGACTCAAGCAAAAATTGAATCGCAAAAAAGAGATGCATTCATCAAACATCATTTTGAAGTAGATCACCTCAGCTATCAGGAGAGAGATGAACTGGGCTTTTTGGGTGAATTTGCCTGCTGTGTTGCGCTGGGAATTGATTGGAGGAAAAACATTCGTGAGAACTATTACACCATTGATGATTTTGATTTTATTGTGAATCATAAGCGCATCGATTTAAAAACAGAAACGGTCCCTTACAAATACGCTACTAAAATCCTGAATCGAACCATTGGCGATGATGATTTATATGGTCGCAGGCTGATCAATAAAAATCAGTTCTCGCTTCTCGCAAAATATGACATCGTTGTTTTCGGCTTTTTTATCCGAAAGCAGCTCACCTACTGGTACCCAATCGGATATATCGAATCAAAAACTATCGTTGAGAATTATCCGCCAACATTTAAAAGGCCGGATGGCGGTAGCTATCCATTCCCCGGAAGCCCTGTACCAACTTCAATTTTAAAACCAATATCGGATTTGAGATAGTCGTCATTTTTTTAAGTAAACAATCAACTAAAGAAGTGTGTCCGGAGAATGGAAGCGACCCGGCAAAGTCACCCTCTCGACCTGACCTCCCGTCGCATAAAAGCTAGATAGGAGAGGATAAAACAGAAAAGGGTGAGGGCAATCAGGCCGGTGAGCTGTGGCCATACCAGCAGCAGGCTCTGCCCCAGTGGCAGGGGACCGGGGATGGCGCCCTCCATCTGCTCCATGGTGAGCGGTCCCAGGCTGCGTACAGAAGGCATCAGCAACGTGGAGGTGGCCTGACTGTAAAGTTCGTTGGGCATTGCCTGCATCAACAGAAAGCGAAACCGCTCGAACAGGTAGATCGACCGGCCCGTTGCGTAGGATGGCGGCGTTGCCGCCTTAATCAACAGGTTGGCTATTAGTGGGTAAAACACCGTGAAGAAGAGCCAGACCGCGATACCGGCCAGTGCCGAAGTGGCAGGCTGACGGAACCGGACGGAGAAGTAGACCGACAGATTAAGCCACAACGCCACGTAGACGATGCTCAACATCGTGAAAGAGAGGATCCGCATGAACTCGGCCGGTGTGGGGGGGATGCCCAGTGCCACCAGTCCGGCACCCAGCATTGCAAAGCTCAGCACGAAGAAAAGCAGGGAGATCACCAGCAGTGCAGCAACAAACTTGGTGTTAATCACATAGTCACGTGGGATGGGTTGTGCCAGCAGACGGCTCAATGTACCCCTGTTCTGCTCCGAGTTGACAGCATCGAAGCCGAGGCTGATGCCCAGGAGTGGTCCCAGAAAGCCGATGAAAACGAAAAAGGGGGGCAAGCTGCCGTCCGACAGGGTGAAGAGATGCAGGAAAAAGAAAGCATCGTCACTGTTGCCTGAGCTTCCGGCATCGCTCATCGCTGTAAGGGAGGTATAAAGCGAACCGATACAGGTGAGCAGGATAAGCCCCATAAGGATGACCACTCTCCAGCTGCGGATATGATCACCCACCTCCTTGAGCACCATCGTACGAAACACACCTGGAGCTGCTCCCGAACTCCGGTAAGAGCTGAACCGATCACGCAGCTCCTCCCAATACACACCGGTAAAAAAGTTATGCTGAATAGCTGTTATTTTCATTCTTGTTTCCTCCTTCAAAATAACGGTAATAAATATCTTCCAGCCCATACACCCGGTCCCCCTCATCTTCACTATCGGCGAAGAGCTGACGGGCCAGCGAAGCGATATCGCCCTGCGCCAGCAGGCGTCCTTTTACAAAGATGCCTACACGGTCGCACACCTGTTGCACCTGATGCAGGTGGTGCGACGAGAAGAGTACCGTAATGCCCTCCTCCCGGCTCAGGGAAACAATCAATCCAAGGAAATCCCTGATTCCCGAGGGATCGATGCCCAGGGTGGGCTCATCAAGTATGATCACCTCGGGATTCTTTATTAACACATCGGCAAGGCCCAGGCGCTGACGCATGCCGCGGGAGTATTTACCGGCCTTTTTTTCAATCTCCTCTCCCAGTCCCACGCGTTGCAAGAGCCTGTGTGCTCTTTCCTCCGCTTCCCTTTCAGAAATACCGTTCAAGCGGGCGGTGTAGATTAAGTTCTCCGGTCCGGTGAGGTCGTCATAGAACCCCACATCTTCGGGCAGATAACCCACCCGTTTCTTCACCTCGATAGGCTGTCGTACCGGGTTCAGCCCACAAACCCGTACACTGCCGGAAGTCGGCTCGGTCAGCCCCATCATCATCAGGATGGTGGTTGATTTGCCTGCACCGTTGGGGCCCAGCAGACCGAAAATCTCGCCCTTATCAATCGAGAGGGTGAGATTATCCACTGCCGTGAAATTGCCGTACTTCCGTGTGAGGTTGGAGATTTCTATGGTTGATGACTGCATACCTTACCTCCTCCCGTATTTGCTGAACAACCAATACACTGTTCCTACCGCACCCAGGATGATTAATATACCCAACCAGCCCCAGAGCAGGGGTGTCCTGACCGACATGCGGAACGAAGCGTCAGCATTTATTTCGGGGGTCTGCGCAGTAAGGCTAACCACGTAATCGCCCGGAATGGCCTTTCCGTAGGCTCTCACTTCTGCTTTCACCTGGGCACTCTCTCCTGCAGCAATAAAAGGAACGGTGTCCGGAGAGAAAGTCACTTCCCAACCCCGGGGTTTGTTAGCGCTCAGACGTACACTGTTCAGATCAGTGGAACCGCTATTGCGTACCACCAGGTCGAGTTTCTTTCGCCTGCCTGCGGTGATCTTCTCACTGAGGCGTCCCTCGGGGGTGGTCAGCTCAACACCGTATGTACCTGAAATATCTGCTTCCAGTTCCAGCTGTGCTGAAGAGGAGCCGGTGGACGCCATAACAGGAATGGTGTATTTCCCTGCTTTCACATTATAGGGAGGTTTGATTTCCACAGAAATATCCTTGCTCTGTCCCGGTTCAATCTCAACCGACGTCGCCTGCTGGTAGTTGGGTTTGAAGACCACTGTCCAACCGCGCGGCGCATGGGAAGAGAGCGCGTAGAGTTGTTTCTCGCCCGTCTGATTCTCCAGCTTTGTCCTGAAGTTGAAATCAGAAGTTGCATGTCCCTGCATGTTGCTCTGGTCGGCGGTGAACTCGGTCTTCACTGTCCCCTGTTCGGAGACTTCGATGGTGATGGGCAGCACGCTGTGGTTCCGTGCATTCACGCGAAAGGTGTAGTTCCCCTTGTCGATATCGTAGGGCAGCTCCACCTTGAGGTTAAGTGTTTTCTTTTCTTTCGGCAATACCGAGATGCGGCGGGCGCTCCATCCACCCGACCGGAGTGTGTGCGACCAGGTTTCGGGAATTCCTTCGACGAAAACCTCGGCCGTAGCAATGGATGCGCCGTTGTTGATCAGGTCGATGGTGTAATCGATCGTTTCTCCCGGGGGGACAATGATCTCCGGGTAGGGTGTGTACAACCGCAGACTCTGTGCGGTGAGAGTTAAACATCCTGACAGCATAAGCAGCAGGAACGGCAGAAAAATTCGGGTCAAAATCTGCGTGCGATTCAACATAAATAATTCTCCTTTCATAGCTTTACAAAAATCGAATAATAAACTTTTAAAATGGTTATGTATAATAAAAAATGCCGGTCGACCCCAACGAAACGAGATCCGGGTAAAGCCTGTTTTTTTCATTCCGGTGGAGGCCGGCACAGTATAGGGATAAGGTTTTCCCTGACACAAAATTAGAAAAAATGATTTTTACCTGTCAAATTTTTGACATAATTTAACGTCGGATAAAGGAGCGGGCAGGGAGATTTCATCCGTGGAAACAGGTTTTTTGTTGTTTCATTATTGAACATCCTCCTCCGGTGGAGAAACTGCAGCCTCTTTTTCGTCCGTTAAAGAGGCAATCTCCTTGTGATGACGGATTTTATCGATGGTTGCCTCTTCGGCATACCCGATGATCACTCCAAACTCATAAAGCCGGGTTATCGTCACCCCTTCCTCCCGGAGGTTCTCCGCCACAACGTCTAACCGGTCGAGATAGTAAGCGGATACGGTAATAACAATTTGTTTCATTGCAGGTGACGTTAAACTGCCTGCCGTCCGGATCAACTCCTGTCCGATCATCGCGGGCGTGGCATCGGGAAACTTTTCGCACAGCAGGGCAGTTATTCCTGCCACATGCGGTGTAGCCATGCTGGTACCGGAAAGGGTACGGTACCTCGCAGGCATGGGCCAGGAAGAATAGACATCCACTCCGGGAGCCGCCAAGTCCACCAGTCCGCTCTCATTGAGTGCCCGGTTTGAGAAATCGGCCACCTGCAGCGCTGAGTCTACCGCACCCACCGCGAGGATGGAAGGACAATCGGCCGGGCTGCTCACCGGGCTGAACCGATTTTCGGATCGCCTGCTGTCATTTCCTGCTGCAGCCACGATGAGCGTTCCTTTTGAAAGTGCGAACCGGGCAGCCCTTTCGTAGGCAATGTCGTAACTTTGTCCCGGGAGGACTTTCGATCCCAGTGACATCGACAATACGCGACACCCGTTGTTCGCTGCCCAGGTCATCCCGTCCAGAATCCAGGCCTGCGCCCCTCTTCCCCCGTTGTTCAACACTTTTCCTGCGTAAATCTGAACCCCCGGAGCCACACCGTACCGCACCCCCTGCTGATCGGACGAACCACAGGCAATCCCGATACAATGCGTTCCATGCCCGTGGAGATCTTCCGCAGTTTCATCGGGAACAAACGAGAAGGTCGTCAGGTTTCTTCCTTTAAAATCGGGGTGTCTTACATCGAAACCGGTATCCAGCACAGCCAGCTTGACGCCTTCACCGGTATAGACCGACTCGTGTGCCCTTACAGCCTTAATGCCCCAGGAGGATTCTACCGCTGTATCGACAGTAACATCGTCCGGGATATAAACTACTTTCTCCGGTTCAACAATATAATCGGCATGCTCGGCATGCAACAGCTTCATTTTATCGTCATCTGCCGCCACAAGGGCAATACCCAGTTCGTTGTAGAACAGCGCATCCGCATCCTTTATCCTGCTTTCACACATGGTTTCCGTAATAAAATCGGCTGTATTGGCAACCAAAAAACCCCATTTCGTTTCGAGCAGTCTGGTTGTTTTCATCACGTCTTTAACTCCATCCCGGAGAATGAGCAAATACCTTCCGGTATGGAGTGGGTTCTCTGCCGTATCTTTTGCCATGATCTCACGGGAAAATTCACCGGAAGAGCTCTCCGTTGCGGAATAATCCCGCAAGTGTTTTTTTCCTAAAACAGGTGGTTTCATTGTTTGTTGTTTTAAGTGATCTTATCCAATCCAAATACGGGTATCGTGCCGTCAGGTTACCGATTCCCGGCCTTTATCTATTGCAACGACCGCAATACCTCTTCGTCGGTGATGCTTAACGTTCGTATCCCGGCGGAATGGCTGTCTGGGGAGATTTCCACGATCCCCTTTGCAAGCAGCACGTTCAGGACAGCATTTTCCTGATGGGTCAGCCGGTGGAGGTCTAAAAACAGATTATTCTGTGCTTTGATCTTTTGCAGCATTGCGCTCTCCTTGTCGGTGAGGAAAGCGATTTTAGGGGATAGTTCCGGCTCTCCGGCCAGAGAAAAGATTTTTTCACCTCCTTCTCTCCAAATGGCTGACTCTGCCCTAAGGATGCTGTTTTCTTCCATAACGGAAAAAAGGTTGGGCAGGAACAATCGTGTATAGTAGTAGCCGGATACAAAGCCGGCAATAAGGAAATAGACGAAGAGCGAGATGATTACCGTTCCGGCAAAGCGGCAATCCAGGGTGTTGCAGTTGCTGTTCGCAATGACATAGTCTGCCATGCCCTGCAGGTACGTGGGAATTTTTGTCAGTTGTGTCAGCGTAACCCCGATAATGATTTTTGTCAGCCAGTCCGACACCTCCTCGAGGTTTGTATTGGGCATGTACTTCGTGGTCCGTCCATAGTCTTCCCGCGGGTCGTAGTTCCGGTTCAGCCGCGGTATTCCAAAGAGAAAACCGAAAAGGGATCCGCCAAGCAACGATGCCAGGGAGAGGATGAGGAGCAATCCAAAGAAATCCCAGTAAGGTTGAGAAACGGCTGCACCGGCGGCGCAGGCCCCTATTCCGATAACAATAACTGCGAGGGGCCACAGGTGAACGATCCGGTACACGCTCGATACAGGTTCATTTTTTTTCATTGTTTTTCAAGCAAGGTTGTTTCTTTCAATTTCTCACCTCTAACGGGCGCATACACCTGTCTTGGACACAGGTAAACTTCAATCCTGCAAGCGCAGGCCCAATGGGACCACCCAGGTCAGAAAATCCTGAGTAGCAAATTACATCGCAACGAAAGTGCAAATTAATGGAATCTTTTGAGATATCCAAGTTTCAGGCCCTTAATTTTATGGTGCCCACTCGGATGGATTAAATGGTCAATGCCATTCTTTCAGCGTTTTTCCGATATAGTCAGCACGGTTAAGCGACTCCTCAGGTACCAGTAACACCTCGAAAGAGGCTTTTGTACCGGGAGGCAGGTCCGATTCAAATCCCACCATTACCGTACCCGGGTTGGGAGCGTCATAATCGTTCACAGGTGCCGTGCTCCACGTTTTCATCACCACATTTTCCGGACCCTTGACACGCATATGGAGCCTTTTATTATCCTTTGTCAACACCGCTGCGTTGTCGCCCAGCTCGACATCAGCAAAAGTGAACATGGCCCATTTCAGTTTTGTCTCCTGTTCCAGGGCTTCCACCTCATCGCGTACCACCACATATTTCCCGTCCTTAATGGCAACGCCTCGCACAACCTGCTTCATCTGGTTTTCATAAACGGAGGTAATGTCCGAGACAGCAAAAGAGAACGCTTCGTCATCGGAATATGCATCAATCTTTCCGTATCCGTTGACCTGCTGATGCTGGTTGTTTATCGAAATCACGTTGTGTGAATGGTTGTTCATCCGGTAGATTGTCCAACGCTGTGCGTCCTGCGTCCTGCCAAAGATACTCATTCCTTTCGATTCCAGCGATTCATAGTTTTGCATGCCCGGGTCGGATGCCCAACGCACGCCGTTCGCCTCCATCACAAATGACCCCACGTCCATGTGTCCGTGATTCACCGAGGGAGATCCGGCTTTAAATCCGACGTAGATCGCATCGGGATCTGTCCAGGATGTCCTCATCATGGCCACCGGATTCGGGCCCTGACCGAACCAGCATTTTTCTTCGGGCTCGGTGATCTTATCCAGTGGAATATTTTTAGCCCAGATCATGATCGCAGGCAACTCTCTGATACCCTTGAATTTTGAAAAATCGTCTATTTTCAAAAACTCTTTCTCCGACCACAAGACCGAGGGCTTGTCACTTTTTTGTGCAATCCAGCACATTGCCGGACTCAGGTTGGCCCCAAGTCCGTTGTCGGACCAGTTAAAATTTTTGCCGCTCGGTGCGATCATGTGTTTCAGGAAGTCGGATGTCTGCAGGAAACCGGGAGATCGTGACAGTCCCCGGTCACTGCCCAGTGCCTTTTCCACGGCGCAGAGAAACAAAATGTTAAATGTTGTGCCATAACCCCAGTACCCATATCCTTCCGGGTAGATTCCTTCCGGCTTATATACTTCCATGGAGAGGGGGATGGTGGCAAATGCCCTTTCGATGATTTCATCGGCCAATGTGGGATAATTCTCCTGCACCGCCAAAGCGCCAAAAGTCATCCCGGCATTGCACACCTGGTTCCAGTTGTTATCGGTTTTGAGCCACCAGTTATATTTATTCTCTTTGGAGGGGTTCAGTCCCTTTTGTACAATCGCCTCTTTTATCGTTTCCCTGGTGTTTTCAAGGAGTCCGTTAAAAAGCCAGTCATAGCCGATCGCCACGCCCATGGTCATTTCAGCCACATCCAGAAAATGGGAAGGGTTCCAGTCGGCAAACCGGGAGACGGCCAGCATCTCCTTCTCCGCCTTTTCCTGGTACCGCCGGTCTCCCGTCATACGGTATCCGTACGAAAGGAAGAAGACCCTGCGCAACAATTCCCGGGAGGTTCCGAGCAGCCTCCTTCCAACCATCACCCTTTCCAATTCGGGCTTGGTAATGATTACATTGCATTCCCCGATGATGGCATCGTGCATCTTCTTCCACGTGGCGTCGGAGGCAATCAATTCCTTTATCTGCTTTTCCTCACCCTTCAGGAGCATGATGCGTGGGTGTTCGATCTTGTTGTTTTCGACTTCGGTGCTCTCTGTTTCGGGCGTATTTTTACCGCAGGTGCTCCCGATGAATAAAAACAGGATCACAAGCAAATACATTAAGGATTCTATTTTCATGGGTAAACTAATTGAGTTGAATGGTGACACTGTCACCGGCATAGTTATCCTGTGGCAACGCAATGGAAATATGTGTTGTGCCCTGGTCCGCATTCCAGACAGTCTGGAAATTTTCTCCCTGTTTATCTATTTTTGCCGACACAGAAAGGTTGAACCTGCTCAGTTCGCGGCTGGGATCGGAGACCGAAATTTCTGCAAGCCGGTCCTCCTTCATTTTTACCATGACGATTCCCTGGTTATCGCTACTCAGTTGCAGGTTTTCATTGATGGTAATTTCACCTCCCCTGTAAAAAACAACCTGGGTTATCTCCAGATCTTTGTTTTTTACCGCTTGTATTTCAGGACTGTTCATGAGAATATCAATGTGATTTTCGTAACGAAGTCGCTTCATCTTTTCCGGTGTGGTCGCCGGCACTACAATATAGGCATAGAGCTCGTCTGACGGCCGCTTTCCGTGGTCGATCCACAGTTTGAAAATTTCTTTGGTAACGGGTGATTTGTCGGTGCTGGTTTGTTTGCTGATATTCCACCATGAACCGGTTACACGATCGTTTTGGAGTCCCACGGATGTCTTTTGTGGAAATAGATATCCAATGCCATCATGAAACACCCAATCCACATTGTCATGTTTTTTTTCACCTCTGGAAAGCAGCGATTGCTTTCCCTCTGTCGACAAAATCACATCACCCCGTAGGAGACATTGATTGAGGGTTGTAACCACGGGCAGCTGCTGGGTGCATGAGATACCGCTTCCCAAAGCAACATAGGCATCGTCGAAAAAGAACCAGGCTTTACGGGCAATCAACGGATCGTGCGGACTTTTGAAGTCGAACGCTGCGGCCCCATAGGTTCCGTCGGTGACTGCTCCCACAAAATGGGTCTGCCCCAGTTTCTGAATCTGATTGGGAGGAGGTAACGATTCTTTTTGCATGATGGTGGCACCCGGTATCATCTGATAATCGAAAACAGGGAAGATGTCATAATACTCATCACCGGTACGTGAAATATGGTTGGCCCCGTCGCCCCTGTGGTGGTTTAGCAGTCCTTCGCTGTTGTACGGCACCTCCATGTTGTGTGTACGGGAGGAATACATTCTCACCGATGTGAACCAATCGGGTCGCTGATAAGTAAAATGCTCCGTATTCCAGAAGAAGGTGGCATGGGAAAGCGTCGGTTTGATTCCGTTGTTCCGGATATCCGCAATCTCCTGTAATTCTCTTCTCCTGTAGTCGGTCGTTTTGAGCAGGTTTTCAACGCTCTTTGCGCTATAGGGACACAGATCTCCCGGGCGGCTGATGCTTCTGTTTTTCTTGCCCGCATCGGGATATTTCCCAAAAACAGCTGTCTTGCAGATCCCATCCAGATAATAATCCACCAGTTTTTTAATCTTCTCACTAGAAAAAGCGTAACCGGTACCCGCCGTGTAAACGGCCCATTCAATGAACGCTTCGGCGTAACCCAACCCGTAGGAAAGGGTATTGTTCACCCCGTCCGTTCTGTGGTGAAAGCTGTTGTCGTACTGTATCCCGCGTCCTCCGGCTGAACGGTTGGAGAACCCGCCTTCATGCTGTTTGAAAGTGTATCCGTATTCCCTGCCGATCCACTCCTCTGATTTGATTTCATTCTCAATCACCTTGATGACCTCACTGAAGGTCCGGCTATCACCCGTAAACAACATATTCTTCGCCTGGATGCCGGCGATTTTGATCCGGTCGCCGCCCGGTCGTGCCCCCGGTCCGTCGATGTGCGCACGTCCGATGATCGGTTGTCCCTTCTCCACCAGATCCTCCGGTAACTCATCGCCAATAAGCAACATCAGGTTTACCAGATTGGTGGGAGTGCCTACCTCGTTGTGCCACCAGTTTTTGCAGATATAATCGTTTTCTACCCAATGCTTGAATGCCAGTATGATGGCATGCTTTGCCCTTTTGCTTTTATAAAAAGCGGATCCCTTATTTTTGTATGCTCTGGCCATTGTCACCATGTTGGCGGCATGTTCACTGTGTTGAAAGCCTTCGTTCGACACATCTCCGTAGTCAATGCAAGACCATGTCCCGTCGGAGTTGATCGTGTTCACCATCTCCTCCACCGCCTTTTCAGGGATCTGCTGTTCCAAGAGGCGGGTAATGACTCTTTTTTTGATCACGTCGAAATCGGAAGCAGTAGCCTGGCTGACATGAAAAGCCAAAAGAAAAATCAAAAAAGCCAGTTTTATGCATATTTTTTTCATTGTCACCCTGTATTTATTTGTTCGTGACGGTAATCCGGTTTTCTCCTTTCAGTCCGGGATTTTTCAGGTTGAAAACAATCCTTGTTACGCCGTTGGGCCAGTAACGCTTCAGTCCGTTGTCGGTAACCTCGATAAATTCAATGATCGGCTTCGTTGTTTTGGAATTGTAAGTCAGCTCCAGGTTATAATCCTCACCTTGCAGTATTAACGTGCCCGGCCTACTTTCCGTTACTTTGCAATAGGCGACGAAATTCAGTGTGGTGGGGTTTTCCGGCATTTTATTGAACAGGTATTGATCTCTGATCACAAACCGTTTGCCCCTGTCGAGCCGGTAGGAACGCACCCATCTGTTTATGCCGGCCTCCTTTGGATAGGCTGCTGCAATGTCGGTTGAAAAATTCACTTGTTTCTTGTCGGCACTGAATTGTCCATTGCTCGCTTTGTAATCTCTTCCGGCAAGTTGATCATAACCGTTTATTTTTGGCAGATTATGAAACTGTGATTGCATGGTCCATATTTCATAACGTGCACTGCTGAATGTTTTTGCCGTATATGTTTCTCTGCCCAAATCAATCAGACCGGGTTTGCCATTGATGTATAAAACGCATGACCCCAGGTCGTTGTGGTTGTGACTTTCGGCATTATGCCCTCCTTTTGCCGCAAAGAAGAATCCGTCGGAACTGCCTGCCTTGTCTCTTCCTCCTGCAACTTCGGTTTCGGGCAACCAAAAATCACTGATCAGTGCTTCTTCGGCCTCTGCATTTTTAATCTCATCCAGATAGAGAAGCTGCATGATCTGTTCATCGGGTTTACCACCCGGTTTTTCCTCTCCCCATCTCTGTTTGCGTGCAAGGAAAGCACCAAATTTCTGCATTACCCGATCACCGGTATCTTTGCCGTAATGGTAAATGATAGCGGGTCTGCCTCCGGTTGTTGCATCTGCATCGGCAAAATTGATAAAATAGGGATATGCAATATATGCTTTGTAGATGTAGCTGCCCATGTTTTTAATCAGCTGGTTGTCATAGACATCAAACTTCCCGCCAGTTACCCTTTTCAACAAGTCGAGACACTGATACAACGATGCCCCCGCTCTTCCCCAGTAGGAGGGACCTTCATCACATCCGCCGTCGTCGGGATAGCCGTTGACAAAAACATCGAGCGAACGGATCACCTTTTCCACATTTTTGATTTTCTTTTGCTGATCGTCTTCCAAAATCAGGATGGCTGTGAGCATGTTGTGATTGGTCCAGGGATTCCAGTTGTTCACCGACCGTGAACCGAATCCCATCCACCAGAAGTCTTCCCGCTCATAATACGGGATTACTGCCTTGTTCATGATCTCCTGTTTCAGTCGTTGTGAAATCAAGGGATGTATTTTATCAAACTCCTCTTTGAAAAGAAACCATGTCCAGGAGAGCACATTGGCAATTTCACCCACCCCCAGGTCAATCACCGGTTCGTTCACATCGGGCAGGCCGTGTTTTGCTTTCTGGGCTGTGAGGTGAGCCGACCAGCCCCACCATGTTTGTTCACTGTAGTACCAGACACCGTTCACAATCTGGTCGGTGAACCTTCCTTTTCCTTCCGTTAGTTCACCCATTACCAGCGCCTGGAGTGCACCGCTGGGTGCCGCGTATGCCCCTTGTCTCCGGTCGCCCGATCGGATAATCTCCAGGTAATCCGTTGCTTTTACGGCAGGCCAGTCGTAATCCAGATATTTCTCTGCTGCTTCAACATATTGCTGCCTGATGGTAGCGGGAAGATTGTTCCAAAATTCCCGATCGGCGTAACCGGGAAATCCAATCTCTGAGAAATCCTTCACAAGGACTTCCGACAATCCGATTTTTTGGGATTCTTGCTGAAGGATATCTCTTTTTTCGAAAGAGAAAGCATGGGTTGAAATCACTATTACCAGTACCAAAAACAGCTCCTTTTTCATCTTATTCATATTTAAAGTTTTTTCTATACAGTGTTCGTTAATAAAAGACAGGCACGCTTACAGCGGAACAGTCACATTCCACTTATTTTCTTTTTGATCCGTCACGCTCACTTTTACTCCTTTTGGGGATTCAGAAATGATTTCAGCCCGGATACCTGTTTCAACCTTTTCGGAAGAAAATAAAAGCCATACAAGCTTACTGTCTGATTTGATTTGTGTTGTATACACGGAAGTCACATTGGGTTCAAACTCATTGTATTCTTTGCTGTACCATCCCTGAATTTCAGGTTCTTCCTGCCCTTTGATTAGAGGTAAGAAGGGCCGTCAGTGGGCTTTATACCTGATTTCCCATTTGTCACAATGTATTTCCATCCGGGTTTATCATATGTTTGCGCTCCTTTCAGGATCAGGGACCGATCGCTGCCCAGGTCGCCGTCATTATTCAGAATCCGGTTGCCATCGGGTCGTACGGCATGAGCGATATAGGCATACATCGCTTCAAGTGTCCTGTTAAAAAAGGGAGGCAGTGGTTTGCCTGCCCGGTCACATATCTCCTTGAACAGATCAAAATTGCTCAAAGAGACGTTGTGATAATGCGAGGTCAGTTCTGTTTGCACGCCATCGGGATAGGCCTGATTTTTCATACTTTCCGCCATGGTGTCTATGGAGTAATTTAACCACTCCTCCGCATCCTTATACTCCGGAAAGTTTGTGACCACGGTGGCCAATGCCGATATTTCCATGGTAAGCCAGTTGTTGTTGCTATGAAAATAACGGTTGTAGTGCGCATGATGGGGAATACTGCTTAGCATCAGCAGACGGGTTGAAGGTTGCAGGTATTCACATTGCAGCAAACCATAGAAAATCCGGGACCAGACCTTTGAGCGGAAACTCACTTCAAGTCCTCTCCATACAGCGTCACTTCCTTTCACACCGGGGTAAGGCATACTTTTGATGATAAAATCACGCAGGAACTCGTCCACATAGATGGCATATTTGGGATTCCCGGTCTCGAGATAGACGTCAAAAACATGACTTAATTGGCTGTGCCGGTTGGAGAGCCAAGCCCATTCCCGGTCGTTATTCGGACCTCTGTAATGCCAGTCGCGGTGGCCGTCTTCTCCCCAAGGGACAACACCTCCCACATTCTGTATGACAAAAATATTATTGAGAATGGAATCGGCTTCAGCTTCCGTCTTTTCGGAGAGAGCAGGTGTTTTTTCCCTTAAATGTTGCGCATGAGTACTGTTTTGATAATAATCCAGCAGGAGGGTACAATCGGGATACGCCATGCAAACATCTTCCACTGTTTTCATATCGCGCCAACCCTGAGCACATACTTTACCTGAAACAATCAGTATGAACAAGAATATGAGTGACAATGAATTTTTTCGCATGACTTTGCCATACATTTCCTTTGAAATCACCAAAGTAAAGTTGTGACTTGCTGAAACGATGAGCATCACCGTCCGACCAGAAGAAACAAAATGGCGCTTTGAAGTGTAAGGGGCGGCGTATATATGCGTGATTGAAACGACTGTTTGAAGTGACGGTTCTCCTCTTTTTCCAGTGTATACCTTTATCAGTAGAAGACCATATCTCCACCTCCCCTCCTACACCCCATACTTGCGGGCCAGGAGCAGTGGGTGCTACAACCCTCCACCCCTTGTCCGCAATAAACAAACTGCCCATGTCGTAGTTGTGATCAGACTCAGTGATTACATCCGTGTGCCATTCCTTGCCATCCCAGCGGGTTATACACCACTCGTATGGACCGCTTACCGGCCCGGGCTTATGACCGTTGCTTCTGACATACAGGCAGATCGGATTTCCTTTTTTATCGAAATCCATGTCTTTTACATATACATTCTTGTGCTTTGACTGATAATCGATTACCAATGCCGTGTTCTCTTTTTGCAGCAACGGAATCTGAAGTGTCCTTTTTTGTACATCGTTCCACGTCTTACCCAGATCGGAGGTTTCTATATAGTAGAGATCTGTTCTCTTGTCTACATCTCCGTTGGGATGACGATTGAAAAAAGTCCCCAGTATCCGGTTATCGTAAAGTCCGCTAACCTGATAATGTCCCGCCTGTTCTCCTTCTTTTTGCGGTATGGCAGCAAGCAGCTGATCTTCCGACCAGTGAATACCATCGTTACTGGTCTCGAAGTAAAGCAATCGGTTTCCCTTATATTTTGTGAAAAAGTGAAAATAGCCCAGAGCTGTGTTCCAGGGTTGTGGATAGGTCATCTCTTCTGTACTTATTTCGTCGAAGCCATCGATATTGTACGGAAGTTTACTCCTGTATTTAAATCCGGGGCGCTTCTGTCCACGCCCGCTGATGAATACCCAGATATGCCCTATATACCACGGTAGGTCTCGGCACCATTCCGGTTTCATGGTCAAAATATCCGATCATGCAAAGCAGGTAACGCTCCGTTTCGCCGGTGGTGCCACCATATACGAAAAAAGTCTTGTCGGCTTCAGCGGAATACACCGCCAAAGGCATGTGTTTGGCAGTGTAGGTAGATAAGGCCCCCGAGTACTTATCGCCCTGTTCGTATTTTTGATCGAGTTCAAACCAGATGCCCTTATATCCATCAAATTGACTCCGGGCAACAAATGTTGCACTACATAAAAAGAGTGAAAAAAGGAACAACCAAATTTTCATTGCGTGCGTCTATTTCTCCAGGTCCCTCTTGCGTTTCAATGCTTCCAGAAAATAATAGTCGGCGTAATTCAGCGGAACATCCACCTCCGAGTTGTGGGGAAGGCTACCGACCGAGTGCATCAGCAGGAAATCGCCGTTTTCCCCCAGCGGGGCAAGGTAGGCCGGACTGGCCAGGGAAGCAACGATCCTGTCCGCCCAGGCCTTGTAGTCCGTTTTATCGGAGTAGGCCGACAGCTCGTACAGGGCCGATGCCAGGATTGCGCCCGCAGAAGCATCGCGGTATGTATGCGGGATATCGGGTGCATCATAATCCCAATAGGGAACGCCGTCTTCGGGATAATTGGGGTGGTTGGCGATGAAACTCAGCGCTTTCTCCGCCTGGTCCAGGTATTTCCGGTCACCCGTCTCCCGGTAGCAGAGGATGTATCCATAAATACCCCAAGATTGTCCTCTGGCCCAGGCGCTTTCATCGGAATATCCCTGGTGGGTATTCCTGTGCCGGACGCTTCCGTCACTTTTGCTGTAATCGATCACGTGCCAGGTACTGTAGTCGGGACGGTAATGGTTCCTGATGGTATTGTCGGCATGGGTAACAGCGATGCGGTAAAAAGAGGAGTCACCGGAGAGTTTTGTTGCTTCGAACAGCAGTTCCAGGTTCATCATGTTGTCGATAATCACCGGGCATTCCCAGTCTTTCGATTTGTTTGCATTCCACGACTGGATAATACCTGCTTCTGGGATATAGCGGGTTGAGAGTGATTTTGCTGCATTCAGAATAACTTCCTTGTAAGCTTCAGTTCCAGCTAAACGAAGTCCGTTTCCGTAGCTGCAATAGATCATGAATCCCACATCGTGATTGCCGGTATAATACTGGATGGTATCCAGCGCTTCGGTATATTTGACGGCCATCGGTTTCCATTTCTCATCTCCCGTCAATTCGTACAGGTACCAGAGGCTTCCCGGAAAGAAACCGGAAGTCCATTCCTGCGGAGGAATATATTTCATCTTCCCGTCAATAAAAGATTTGGGATTGACGATCCTCGACGAGTCTTCCACCTTATCGAGCATGCGCGAATATTGCCCCGCGGCAAAAGATACGGTTTCTTCCACGGGACGGGTACTGTCATCCTGGTCTTTTTGTCGGCCTGCCGTACACGATGGCGTGGCAGACTCTTTGTTCGTTCGTATTTTTTTGTTTAATTTTCCACAAGTCTCACCCGGATGACGGTCTTGTCGTTTTCGATGGTCCAGGCGGGAATTCTTAATTCAACCCGTTTCAGTCCTTTTATCTGACGGTCCAACTTTAAAGGTGCCGGATCGAGTGAGACCACCGACATGGATAAACCGGGGTGTGAGAGATTTTCGATCTTCAGACTTTTGTTGTCTTGTCTGAGAATGGCTCCCTCTTTCGTCAGTTCCACATCGGCAGTAGTCATCAACTGCCAGGTGATAAGCTTTGCGGAATCCGACACTTCTATCAGGTCTTCCACGGTAAGAGAGGCTGGTGAGTCTTTCCTGAATTTTCTTTGTGCACTCTTTAGCAGGCCATGAAATGCCGGTGTCAGCTCGAAGGTCGCCTCTGGATTATTTCCGCCTTTGAAATCCTTTATGGTGGCCAATCCGTCAACTTGATGAAGTTCATTATTCAGGGTGAGTGTGCTGTGTCCAAAGTTATTTTTGGTGAGCAGAGTCCATCGTTCACATTCCTGACATTTGCCCCACAAATCAAATCCGGTCTGTTCCAGGTCGTTGTAGTCCTGATTTCCCGGATCAACCACCCAGCGGACACCGTTCAGTTCAAAAATAAATGATCCACCGTCCATGTTGCCGTGGTTTACTGTGCCCCGGCCTCCTTTTCCGCCAAAATAATAGTGATGCGGATCATTGCTTTCACCGGTGAAGATCACGACCGGATTGGCTCCCTCTCCTTTCCAGGCAGTAGGAATCTTTATGTCTTCTTTTTCTTTGTATTGTGAAATCCATACCAGTGCTGCTCCGTCCAGACGGCCCAGTCTGCTCATCTGGTCAACAGGCATCAAAAATCGTTCTTTCTCGAAAAAAGCCTTGTTTCCTGTCTTACTGGCAAACCAGGCGAGTGTGGCATCACCATTTACTCCTCTTTTATCGCCGCAGTCGGCAAAATTATAATACCAGCCCGAAGGAGCGTTGCACAGCACCCGGAAGAGGGCACTTTCCTTGAATCCGGGATAATCACTGTGTCCGAAATCTCTTCCGAAAGCACTTTCCAACATGGCAATGGTGATGACCGAAAAACCGGTGCCGTAACCCCAGTAGGTAGATCCTTCCGGATAAACACCGTCTGGCATGTATTCAACCAGAGAATGAGGAATTCCGTCCAGTGCCCTCGAGATGGTTTTGGCTGCCAGATCGGGATCTCTCTCTGCAATTGCGATGGATGCCGCAATCATACCTCCATTACAAACCTGATTCCAGTTGTTGTTACCATAAGCCCAGCCCGGATTTTTTCCGCTTTCGGGCCAGCTGGGTTTGATCCCTTTTTCGATCAGAGATTGTATCGCCAGCTCCTCGGTTGTTTTTGGTAAATCTCCCATTGTCCAGTCGAGTGCCAGTGCTACAGCCAAGGACATCTCCGCCACATCGAGATAATGAGATGGGTTCCAATCTGTGAAATTGCAGACAGCCACCATCTCGTCATTCAGCCTTTTCAGCACTGCCGGATCTTTTTCCATCCGGTAGACCATCCCCAGCATATTTACCCGATAGAGCATCTCCCGGGAAACGCTGAGCAGCCTTCTTCCAATCTGAATTCTTTGCAATAGCGGCTTATCGTAGATAGATTCCGCATTCAGCTTAATCGCAGCATACATATTTCTAACTACCGGATCGGATTTTATTTTTTTCTTCAGATCTTTTTCAATGGCTGAATTTAAAACCAATCTCGGGTATGATTTTCTTAAATTACGCTGCAGATACTTTCGGTTAAACGGATTTTCCAGTTTGGGTATGTCTTCGCCTTTTGTCTGTTGTGCGGTTAGCATCGTAGCGTTTCCCTGCCAAGTACACAGAAATACAATGAGTACGGCGAGGAGTTTAGGGTAAAGATATGTTTTCATACGACGGTTATTTAAAGATTATATTGCATCAGTCTTTTGTGATTATTCTCGGTTATTTCCAGCGTAACCTCAGATAAAGGTTTATTTTCGGACTCACCGATAATTCTTACTTTTATATCGGGTTTTCCGTTTTTATAGGGAACCAATAGGGTGACATACCGTATCAACGGATTGTTGCTGGTTTTCTTGACATGGAAACAAAAGGCAGGCCGGGGTTCTTTGAGGGTATATTCATGTGAGACCCATCCCTCTTCTTCCCGAAACTCCATTTCTCCCGAATTCCGAATGGTCTGCAGGAAGAGGTTCCAACCCTCCGGATAATTGGTCTGTATTGAGAAATTCTTCCTGTCTACAACCGGTTCGCCGGGAGCAAGCTGGAAATGCAGTCCGACATCGCCGGCCGCAGTACCGTAAGCTTCATCGATAATCACGAAATACCGCTTATCTACAAACAGCAGCGAACGTCGGTGCGTCAGGTCATCGTAGCTCTTGTTCTCAACGACCAACAGATCCTGATCTCTGTCGCTCTTCCAATGCAGAAGTGCAGGGGCATAGGCCGAATTGCGGTCGTTCAGCGTAAGGGTTTGGTGAACCTTGGTTTGCCGGAACCAGGCTCTCCCTTCCGGATCACCGCTGTAGATATAGCTCCCTGCATCGGGCATCAGAATTCTCCCGCCCGCGTACAAATCAAAGGTTCCGTTATCGGGTTGGGAGTGCCCTCCTCCATTGGGTCCACATTTCAGCGCCAGGAAGATGGCATCCGGGCTCCAGCTACTCCGCATCGAGTACAAGCCACTCTGAGGAAAGGCGAACGCTGTTTCTTCGGGTGCGTTCCCCCTGGTTCCGTTGGTTGCCAGGTATAAAAAATCTTTTCTGTCAAAAAGCGCTGACCATGCCGCGAATTGTTTTTTGTACTGTCCCGGTTTTCCAGTCCAGGCATCTCCGAACTGTACTACGGTGCCATCCGGGTGACACAATTTCATCGGCACCTCACACATCTTTTCAATTTTTTTTACATAGGTTTGCGGGAAAGCATCTTCGAGTCCATTCATCCTGGACAATTCATAGGTTTTAAGGAACCAGTTTATAGATCCTACGTGATATCCCATGGCCAGCTCCCTCTGGTGCCCATCCGGATACACCTGTTTGTCGATTTCAATATTGAATCTTCTGAAAGCTTCTTCCCTCCATAATTTTGCATCCTTGAATTCAGGGAAGAGTATGGCAATGGCTGCCAGTCCCTCTGCTTCCATCAGAGCCCAGTTGCTGTTGGTGGTGTATTTGGTCATCAGGAACGAGGCATGATCGTGCAGGCTGTTCAGGAAAGTGATCAACACTTGCGGGGTAAATGAGGGTGAATCGATAAACCGCCGGTACAGTTCGCACCAGCTGCTGCCCCGTATACCGGCTTCTATGGAGCGCCAGGAATACCCGTGCTCCTCGTCGTTGGGATTTTTGTTCACCCAGTCGATCAGTTGCTCACCCCAGGTTTTTGCATATTGCTCATCAGCGGTATGCCAGTAAGCCCTGCCCATGGCATTCCAGAAATTCATCCGATTTAATTGCCAGACCCATTCGTTATCGGGAACAGGGCGTGATCCCCAATCAATATCGTCTCCACAGAAAAAACGGGGATATGCCGGTTGCCCCACAAAGATATGTTTCAACGCGTCATCTGCCAACTCAATGTCTGTTTTTGACGCGATATTCCCCAAACTTCCGGCTTTATCCTCCCTCTTTATGGGGTGGTGGATATCCCTCCTCGACCGGAAGTAGTTCAACAAGGCGAGCCCTTGCGACCGCGTATCTTCTGTTGTTTGCAATTGGAATTGCGGCCCCAAGCTATCCGTATCGAGTCTATTGAGTAAAAGACTCAAGGAGCTGTAATCGCTCCCGGCTTTTTTGTTGCCGGAGTTGATACGGCCAACCACTTGACCTCCCAACACCAAACAAACAATCACAAGAACATGCTTTACCTTGCTCATATCCAACTGCTCATCATCTTACACAAAGTTAACAAAAAATGCGAAAACCATGCCAGTATCAGGTATGGCTTTTTAAAAACTTACTACGGGAGAATACACCTCCAAAACAACGGGTCTGTCTCTAAGCACCAGCACTTCGTTGGCTTCGTACGTATTTATGCCATCTGAAACCTGATAAGTCAACACAATCCCATCCCTTTCCTTATTCCCCCAATTGTACTCTTTCGACTTGAACTGCCCGGATCCACTTACCGTGTATGGTGAACCGTCTGGCGCAGAAACGGTACAGTTATTCCCATTAAAGGCAAGGACAAGATCAAGCGCTCCTTCCATGAGCGCAGACTGGAAGAATGTACTAACAGCCACCTCGTATCTACCTGTGGTTGACAAACGCACTACAGGATAGTTTTCAACGTATTTTTCAGTATCGTAGTTTGTATTTTCCGTGATCGTTCCAGAGGCGTTTTTTACGCTGCTCTTTCCGTACCTGAAATACTTTCCGTCGTACTCGTTGATATACTTAACCGCAAACATCGTGAAATTTTTTGGAGTCGTCAACCAGTCTCCCGCTATACGAGGATCCGCGTTTGGATTTGGCGACCGTCCCGAAAGAATTGTATCCACGTCATTTGACCCCGTTATTCGCAAAGGTACTACATATGTATTTTTTATTGCCTTGGGATCGCTGAAAAAGGCGTCTGTCAACTGAACTTCCACTCCTCCGTTCACCTTTCCTTTTGGAACGACAATTTGGCCTCCGCCTAGCTGATAGTAGTTGGGGGGCATGGCGATAATGGGATCACCTCCCTCGGAAAAGAGAACATTTTCGCACAAACTATTATCTACCTGTATATTAAATGCCCGGTCTTTTTCATTTGCATAAACCCCTCCGATACTGATCGAAATGACAAATTTATGGTTGTTGTCGTTCGTATTATCATAAATATAGTCTCCCAACACCAACGTTCTTACCGGATATTGATAAGGGAAAAACCCGGATACATATTTAAAGTCAGGATGTTCTATCTCGAAATTCTTACAAGATGCGAGAACCGCTATCAAAATAGCTGACAAGATTGTAAATCTCTTCATTTTAGTATTGTTTTAGTTTATTGTTACCATCCGGAATTTTGAATTATCCCGAATTTTACCACGTCGTTATAGGGAATGGGTCCATAATGCATATACTGGTTATCGAACACCCGCTGTTCAACAGTAAAATAGGTATAATTGCCTCCATTGATACGTACACCTTTCACATCTTCAGTTAAATCTTTCTTCCACCTGCGTAAGTCCCAGAAACGGAAACTTTCGAAACACAACTCGATTCTTCGCTCGTTGTGTATTAACTGACGCATTGTATTCTTATCGGTGATGCCATTGAGGTAAGTATCGGGTTGCATGATTCCGGCCCTTTTTCTAATAGCGGCAATCACGTTCCTGGCGGAGTAATTGTGTGGGCCTCCGTCGGGGCCCCACGCCTCATTGGCAGCCTCGGCGTAGCCGAGAAAGATTTCTGTGTACCGGATATGGGTGTTGTAATGCTGCTGATCCTGAACTGAAGACGGATTCGCGTTCACGTCTTCACGCAAAAGCTTCTTCAAGTAATATCCCGTACGGGTGGAGTTCACTACGGAATCAAGCGCGTTTACACCTCCTCCAACGCCGGTACGGATAGTGGCTCCCTTATACTTGCTCCCATCGTAGATGATATAGTTGCTCAGCCGTTGGTCTCTTCCAGAATAAGGTGAATTTGGATCATACTGTGAATCGGGATGATCAATGGGATATCCGTTCTTCATGGGAAAAGCATCAACCAGGTTCTGTGAAGGATTAATCCTGCCATTTCCGAAAAGGGATGGCGGGAAATTATTTTCCTCTCTCGCCCTATTCGAATAAATGGGTCTTCTCCAAAGCATCTCGGGCAAATCCTTTTTGTCCCCACTGGTGAGGTATGCATTATCAACCTGTACTTTTTCGTAAAAGAGATGTCCCTTGGGGTCTAAACCGCTTACTCCGCCAATCTCGTCCAGTAACTCGGCATGGTATTCAGCTGCTTTTTCCCACAGTTTTACGTCGTTAGTTGGATTAAATGCAGGACTTGCTTCTAACAGAGCCAATCGGGCCATCATAGCTTTAACGTGACGACCGCTCATTCTCTGCTGCGAATAATCGCCAAAGACCGTATTGTAACTATCCAGGGATATCCCATCAAAACCGGCAGGGAGTGAAGTTCTATCCCCATAATCCAACGGAAGATAACCCAAAGCCTGATTAAAATCATCATAAGCACTTTTCACGTATTCAGGGAAAGAAGCCCTGGGTTTTGCAAAATCATCTTGTCCGACAGGGAAATCGTCAAGTATTTGCAACCCCAACATGGTGCCGTCTACTCCTATTCCTCCATGGTTTCTGAGCAAGAAGTATTTGAAGAGACCTCGTAACGCGTACGATTCACCTGTCATCTTGCGAACATATAAATCATTTACTTCGTCATCGGTCCACTTCCAGGGAACATCGTTCACTACGGTAAGGAATTCATTTATGTAGATGATTGCCCGGTTACAGTTCGTCCAAATATTTTGGGGATCATATAAGGCGGACCACTCCCCGGAAGCCAATCTTAAGTAAGAGTTGGCATAATCATTGGTAACCGCGTCATCCGTTGCCGGTTCGTCAAAACGGTAATCGTTGGTAGGAATAAAGGTATATGCTCTTAAAAGTAATCCTTCGGCAAAGTTTGGATCATCGTAGACCCTGCTTAAGGTGCTGTGATTATCGTTCTCGGGCTCCAACAACGAACAGGCGGGCAATAGAAAAAGCATCCCTAAAAACAGATAATGGATATATGTTAATTTCATAATCATCGAGTTAAAATTTTGTTCTTAATCCTATGGTAAAGGCACGGCTGTATGGATTTCCTCCCACCCTGGTTTCCCTGATTTTCCTGTTGGGTGCAAACTGACAGGGGTTAGACGCGTTTACGAAGAGGTCGAAATGGTTCAGGTTAAGCGCATTCGTAATCGACTCGGGAAATTGGTAGGTCAATTGTATCGTACGGACTTGCAGGTAATCGTTGTTATACAGCCAATAGGTTGACCTCCTGTGATTGTTGCTGTTTGCTACGGAACTAAGCCGGGGGTAGGTCGCAGTTTCTGCCGTTTCGGGAGTCCAGCTGTTGAGTACTACTTCCGAATATTTCTTATTACCGTCTACCCAATAATAATCACCTTCCATGAAAGTATCCGAACCCGACCGGCCTTCACTCAACGCATAAAGGCTTATGTTCCTGTAAGCTATTTTCACTTGCAACCCTCCGGAGAACGGAGCTTGCCAACGTCTGAGGTACACTTCATCGGTATTGTCAATTACGCCGTCACCGTTTTGGTCCTTGTACTTGATATCGCCGGGACGAACAGGACCAAACGACTGCACGGGGCTGTTGTCGATGTCTGCCTGATCTTTAAACAGACCGATCGCCTCCAATCCGAAAGTAGCATCTTTGGGGTATCCGGCACGGTAGCGATAAGCATCTTCATACACCTCATCTACAATCAATCGCTTGGATGTAACGTAAAGGGTATTTATGCCAACCATGAATTTCCAGTCCCCAACGGTTTTATTAACGCTCAAGCCTAATTCGAAACCGGTGTAGCTGTCTTTCTCGAAATTTTCGTATGGCATGAAATCGGTATAGTAGGCTGGATATCGGGTAGCCGGCCGAACAACCAGATCGCTGTAGATGTTATGGAAAAAGTTGGCATCAATCCCAATCAGCCTATTAAAGAAGAGTCCTTCCAAACCCACGTTTACCTCTTTCCGCTTAGCCAACCCCAACTCATAATTCCTCTCCCTGTGAGACATTACTCCACTCCTGCTTCTCGTGCCCTCATACCAGTTGTAACTTCCGGACGTTCCGTAAAGGTCGTCATACAAGAAGAAACCGCTTATGGGAAGGTCCGAATTCAACATACCTCCGGATAGCCTCATTTTCAAGAAATCCACGTTGCCTACCGAAGACATGAAATCTTCCGAACTCATGATCCATCCCAGACCGATTGAGGGCGAAAATCCACCCCTGTTACCGGGAGCCAATTTCACCGAGTTCACGTATGCGCTGCTGAAATCAACCGCGTATCTGCTACCGTAGGTATAAGCCAGGCGCAACCCCGCGTGTGCATGCTTAACTCCCTGAAAATCGTCTAATTCCTTAAAGTGACTCCCATAACCCAATAGGGAGCCGGATACGTGATGCAGGTCATCAAATGTTCTGTCGTAATCAAACAATCCGTAAAAACCAATCCTCCTCCTGAAATAAGTATTCCCAACTACCTGTGTGCCGGGCCGTGTATCGGCTCCGTATTGCGTTAGACCGACAATTTTGTCTTCGTTGTTCACTGTCTCCCATTGAGGCACGTAAACAGAATACCCGTTCGAGACCGTTTGATCAAACCTCGTAAAGTAGTCGAAACTGAGGTTGGTATGAAATGAGAGCCCTTCGGTCAACATATCCAGGTTAAAATTGATACGGTTATTGAACGAGAACTTGCGGGCCACATTCTCGTATTGTCCGCCGGAATATCCATGTCCAAACGGGGTTGTTTGCCGGTTAATGCTGCCTCCCAGCAAGTACAATCCTTCCACATCGTTCTTCCGGCCCAACAACAACGGGTTTTCAGGATCTATTAAACTTATGGGAATCAAAGGAGCATACTCGTGAGGACGTATCGACGCAGCGTCCGAGAAGTAATTGCCTCTCGCTCCTTTATTGTTCAGAAAAGAAGCTGTCGCATCAATCGACGTGTCTATCCAGTCGATAATGGACAAATCGACGTTTCCACGTACGTTGAATCGGTTGTACCGGGCATTGGCCCCTTCGCCAAAATTCAACCAGCTTCCCACTGAATTCATCCCGAAGTTAAGGTAATACTTGGCCGCCTTGTTCCCTCCGGAAAATTCACCTGTAGCATCCACGTAGGGACGGAACGATTTCACATACTCGCTGGAGTAATAATCAACATCGGGATACCGGTACTTGTTTCCCCTCCGGTAATTGTCAATCATCTCCTGGCCGAATTGCGGCGTTAGCCCATCATTTTCGCGTGCCAGGTTGAAATACTCCATATAATCGGCCGAGTTGAGATACTTGGGCAATTCCAAGGGGGTTTCAATCCCATAACTCAACGAAATGTTCTTCCTGTTTTCACCAATTTTTCCGCGCTTCGTGGTTATTAGTACAATACCATTGATCGCGGAACTTCCGTACAACACGGAAGCATTCACATCCCTTAACACAGAGATGCTTTCCACTTCCGATAAACGAAGGCCTTCCACGTCTCTGGGCAGTCCGTCAACGACAAACAGTGCATTTCCGGAAAGCGTACCACTGCCTGTTAAGTCGGCTACGTCAATGCTGATCCCAATTCCCCGAATATTGGTGTTTCCAAGCATTCCTAATGCGCGACCGGCAAAGACGCCACTGGCCCAAACCGTGTTATCGTCCTCGTTAATGCGATCGGCATTAAGCGTGCCTACGACACCGACCACATTATTCGCATCAATTTTTTTAAATGCAATATTTACAGAGTCTTTCTTTTCACTATAAAAGATCGTTGTGGATTCTCCCGTTAACCGGTTGCTGTCTCCTGTGAATATCTCCGTGGCAACACCTTGGGTAAGAGATGAAAAGAAGAAGACTATTGAAAGAACTGCAATGTAATACCTTTTCATTACTTTTGGGTTTTATTTTGTTTATATTTTGTGTTACCAGCCAGGATTTTGAGGAAATCCCTCGTATTGCGTAGTAAAAGCAACCTGTATGGGCAACCAGTTATGTTTTTTCTCAACCACTCTTCTCACAACGAGTCTCTCAACAATATTAACCGGTTTTCCATCGGGTCCTCTGTCAAAATCTATGGCTGTCTTGTCCAGGTATCTTGGATCTCCGTTTCTATTCCAACGACGTAAATCCTGAAAACGATCTCCCTCAAAAGCGAGTTCCACTGCTCTTTCTCTCACAATTTCCTCGAAAAAGATGTTGTTTGTGGCAGTGTATTTCGGTGTCAGATTGGACAGTTTCGCCCTGTTTCTAACCTTGTTCACTGCATCGGCAGCCGTCATCGAATAATTCGAAGAGGTAGCATCCGGACTTCCACCGGGGCTAAATAATACGGCTTCGGCATACATCAAATAGACATCGGCCAGACGGAGATACGGGATAAAAGACATCAAACCGTTCGCAAGCGATGTGGTGAAGTTGGGTCCCATGGGGACAAATTTCCTCTCGTAATATCCCGTTACACTCGGAGGATTGATATGGGACCGGTGTCGTCCTCCATTATATAGCTGAGCATACATATCGTCGGGCAAGTTATTGTGGATTCGGTCGCCATCCTTCACGATATCAACGTAAAAACGAGGTTCTCTTCCTGTCCAGGGATTGTTGGGATCGTAGCCCGATTCCGGATCATCCAATGGTAATCCGTTTTCCATACCGTAATTCTGTACGTAGTTATGTGCAGGCACATCGGCATCGGATCCACTGTTCAACCCGAAAGAAGAGGGCACGGTGGCACCTATTGCAGACCATCTCACCCTACCTCTATCGTAAATAGTCGGATACATGATAACCTCCGTACCACCGGGTTTTTGATAATTCAGCTTCCAAAAATTGTCGGTTCTAGTCTCCCATGGCTCTAATTTGTAGATACCCGTTTCGTCGGCCAGCTTTAGCAGTTCACCAAAAGCATTGGCCGCCTGTGCCGCCAAGTCGAGGTCATAGGAATTATTCCCCGTAGCCTCTTCATTGATCATGGGACTGGCCGCGTACAATAAAGCTTTACCAAGATAACCCAGCGCGTGAAATTTATTGATTCTGTTCATGTTGTGTCCCACGGTTTCCCGTCCAGGACCCGACAGATCCCAATGGTTAGGCAGCAGGTCGGCCGCCGCGCGGAAATCCTCCGCCATCAATTTGGCTGTCTCCTGGAAATTTAATCTACTAAACTCGTCCGTGATTAAACTCTCGGTTGGATCCAGCACACGGTTGATATAGGGCATCCCCCCCCAGAAACGGCAAATCTCGAAATAGAACCACCCGCGGAAAAAAAGCGCTTGTCCTTTCAGGTGATCTTTTTCCTCCGGTGTTCCTTCAAACAGGCCTTCCTGTTCTAATTTTTCCAGCGCCAAATTGGCAACTCGTATCCCGTACCAGGCATATTCCCAAACACGCCTGTGTCTTCCTTCACGTGAAGTGATGTTTACGCTTTGCCCGTAGAAATAGGTTTCATGTCCCCAGTAATTGCCGTAATCGAAGTTATAACGTTTATTGTTCAAACGCTCATCCGCAAACATGTACTTATTCCATGCTCCTCCCAGGTTATGCGGCATGATACAGTTATACATTTGTTCCACGAACCCTTGGAAACTCCTGAAGTTCCCGTACACATCTTTTTCTGTCACATCAGCTTCGGGTGATTTGTCCAGGTAATCTTCACAGGACAAAGCAAGAACGAGCGTCAATACGAAAAGCAGTCCGATGTTCGTATATTTTGCAATGATTCTCATAATAATCTAAAAGCTTAAATCGATTCCTAAATTTATTCTTCTCATGGTAGGATAAGCGCCATCTACGGCACTACCTCCAGAATATGTATTTTCTCTATCGTCCGGTAAGCGCGACCAGTAGAAAAGATTATTTCCGTTAATGAACAAACGAAGATTTGAAATACCCGAGTTTTTAATCCACTTCTTACCTGTGAACGAATAGGAGATCTCCGCCGTTCTTATTCTAAACGATGATGCATCGTGTAGATAATAATCCCCGATGTTTTGTGCTGATGTTTTCCACCTTGGCAAGAAAGATGTCGCCTCGGGGTTATCTTTTGACCAGTAATCCCTAACATGGGCAAACAATATATCCGTGTCGCCGTAGTAACTGTACTGGTTTACGTAACGGGTCACATTGTTCACTCCGTACAACTGTACGAAAGCGCTAAATCTCTTGTAAGACACTCCTAACGAGAAGTTAGCTGTATTTTGGGGTACTCCCGAGTAGCCGATTGGAGGAGTATCTTCACTCATTTTAATGATACCGTCGGCATTAAAGTCAATTAAATTATAATATCCGGGCAATTTATCCCCATCATTATTTTCAGTGGGCACACTGGCATACACTTCATCCCAGTTGTTATAAAAGTCTGCTCGTTTCAACGACCGGGCTTGTCCAATCGGATATCCCGCGTTTTTCAGGTAATCGTATTGCAACGGTTTGTCATCCCTAAAAATAACCTTGTTTTCGTTATGCGTGACGGCCAGTTTTGACCACAAGGTGAAATCGCGGTTGAATCGTTTGTTGAAGCCCAGTTCAATTTCATACCCCTTTGATTTGACGTGTCCAAGATTTGCACTTGGAGGAGTTACGCCAAAGAAAGGGGGAATATTCCGACTAGTGCCTGCCATGAGTATGTTGGTTCTATCCTCGGTATAATAATCAACATTCACCGAGAACAATCCTTTCAATACGCTTAGTTCGACACCCAAATTGTTTTTCAACGCGGTTTCCCACTGGATATTAGGGTTCCCGACCACCGACTCCCTATAAAAATTATAAGGACTGGCACCATCGGTCAGGTTGCTCAGTCGTGCATACCCCCCATAGGCATATTGTGAGGAGTATTGCCAACGACCTCCGCCAACCCGGTCATCTCCCACTTTGCCGATACTGTATCGTAACTTCAGGTTGTCAACCCAATCGTATTTCTCAAGGAACTTTTCGTTGGAAATAACCCACCCCAAAGCCAACGAAGGGAAAAAATCAAACCGATAACCGGGACCGAATTGTTCAGAACCGTTGTATGCCCCGTTAGTTTCGAAGAGGTACCGGGAATCGTAATCATACGTGGCCCGGAAAACCCAGTCTTCACGGTAATTTTTAAACATGCTTCCACGGGCGTATTCTTCCCGTTTAAACACCCCCATGGCCGATACATTGTGTTTATCAAACCGGCGCGCATAATTGATCTGACCTTGATACAACATTCTCCTGAAAACAGGAATGTATCCTGCCCAGTTGGCATCTTGAATGGCTTCCTGTCGAATCCCCCAGGGACGAATGATCCAATCAAATTCAGCGTCAGTTATTGGTAAAAGCGCGGTATATTCGCTCGGATCCTGATCGGGACCTTCATACAGAAGCGGATAAATCTGTTTGAAGCGCACGTTTGTAACAGCTTCATTCGGACGTATGCTGTTTGCATTATCGTAGATGCCTCCTTCCGAGCGTATGCTGTTGTCATAAAACAATGAAGCCCGCGCCGAGAGACCTTTCGTAATAAACTTCAGGTCCTAATCAAAGTTTAACTGAGTGGTTCTGGTTTGCCTTATTCCAATATTATAAACGGCAGCTAAAGGATTCACGGTTTGATTACCCCCTTCTTGGTAAGCCCCCCACCTCCCGTCTTCATGAATCGGGATAAAAAGGTTGGGAGCCAACCGGTAAGCGGCAGCCCACATCCAGTGGTCGGCTCTATCTGTACTCCCTTCGTTATTGAAGTTGGTATTTTTGAGGCTGTAAAAACCCGAAATATCAAATTTCAGTTTTGTAGTATGGGTTAATGCGGCATCAATATTGCTCCTGAAGTTAAACCGGTCAAAGTTATAATTGGGGTAATATCCTTTACCGTTGTCATAGTCTTCAAACATATCTCCCTCGTGCAGGTATGCCAGTGATCCAAAAAACTGTATAGCGTTGCTTCCACCCCTGGCACTTAAGGTTGCGCGGTGAGAAAGACCCACATCCTTGAACATGGCGTCCGCCCAGTCAACATTAGGATAAATCACCGCATATTCTGCCGATTGAGGTTTCTTGTATCGCTGCACAATCCCATAGGGAACGTATGCATTCCACGAGGGCTCGTTTAAGGCGATTTCCCTCTCTATCATCTCGTTCTTTGCCATCATTGCTTCGTACGAGTCAAGTTTTTCCGGAATCTTGGAAACCATCTGACCCATCGCAACGTAGTTGAAGTCTAAGGTTGTCTTACCTGCATCTCCACGTTTTGTGGTGATCAAGATAACTCCGTTTGCACCTTTCACACCATATACAGCGGTTGCAGACGCGTCTTTAAGCACCGAAATGTTAGAAACCTCATTCACGTCGATGTTGTTCATGTTCCTTTCAACGCCGTCAACCAGGATAAGTGGTTGACCGCCGTTCCAGGTGTTTTGTCCGCGGATAAAGATGTTCGTGGAGCTTTCACCCGTAAGTATACCTCCGGGTTCGCCCGAGGATGTAAGCGATACGATACCGGGGAGTTGTCCGGATAGGGCCTGGGTCAGGTCGGTAACCGCTCCGATCTGCTTTAAATCCTTTTCGCCGGCCACTACAACGGATCCAACCATCGTTTCTTTTTTCTGTACACCGTAACCTACAACGACAACCTCCTCAAGTATCTCCGCATCCTCATGTAAAACAACGTTAATAGTTGTCCTGCCATTCACGGGGACGGCCTGTCCTTGCATACCCACGTATCTAAATTCCAAAACAGCATCAGAAAAAACATTAGCAATTCTGAAACCACCATCGTAATCGGTAACCGTACCGTGGGATGTTCCTTGTATTTGAACCGTAACTCCAACGAGAGGTTCTCCGCCCGAATCCCTGACTGTTCCTGTTACAACGATGTTCTGCGCATAAATACACAGGGAAAATGTCCATAACGACATGAACAAAATTTCTCTGGATAGATTTGAAAATTTGTTTTTCATCTCTTTTTCATTTGTTTAGATTTACAACATATTAATTCCGATAACGACACTTATTGCGTTAATATTCTATAATTTCTTTTTTCAAGATCGCGCACATTTATCTTAATCGGGTCACTTTGATTTCATCCACAAAGCCTTGTTCGGTTACAATAAACTGTGCTTTCTTTATTTTCTTTAAACGGGATGCGGGCAGATATCATCACAGTTTCACCTACCTTTAAACTTAATAGTGTATCGGGTATCGATATTTTAGTAACCGGTTTTATGGTATTTGCCTGATTATTCATACCTTTGTAAAATGTGTGATTTTGTTGCAACGCACTAAACACTATTTAACACTACAAATACACTGTACATCTTCAGTATTTGCAAACACATTGCGCAATTAAGGTGTATTTTAGATTTATTCTAAATAACAAAAACGATATTTAACTGATATACAGTATATAATATGGATTTCATAGACAGGTTGAAATTATTCATTAAGTCAAAAGGGCTGGGACAAACTAAATTTGAAGAACGGGTTGGTTTTTCACGGGGATATATCAGCAAGGTAAAAACTTCGATTGGTGCGGACAAGCTGTCCAATATCGTGGAAGCTTT
>JALHIE010000041.1:0-3953 GCA_022840285.1 Porphyromonadaceae bacterium | reverse complement strand
TAGAGATAGAAAAACTCCGTAAAGAAGCCGGAACAAAAGCGGACAACCCGTTTTAAACCCGCGGAGTTCCTGCCCATTTATCCATAATCAGCGCAATGGCGCCGTCGCCGGTTACGTTGCAGGCCGTCCCGAAGCTATCCACCGCAATATAAACGGTTATCATCAACCCGACCCGAGAATAATCAGCGGAATGATAAACGACAGGAAATTACCGAATAAATCATTAAAGGTAGCAAAGATCCGGGCAAACCACACCGGCACAAACCGGCCAAGAATGATTCCCGAAACAATGGCGATGACAACACGTCCTAACAAGGGTATCTTAGGCGGTTTCATTGAAGTTCCGTCCACCGTTCGTCATATTTAACGTTTCGCTGCTTCCTCCAAGTAACGTCGCCGATTTTTCTTCAGGCAGGTAATCCAAACGCCATATGAGCCGGGATTCGCCCGACCGTGCATTCTGCCGGCGGTTATTTTGGACCGCATGGATATTGTTTCAAAACAACGGACGATTGTCCTCAATTCTGGATTTTCTCAACAACGCCTCCAGATAATAGTAATCGGCATACACCAGCGGCACATCGATCTCGGAGTTCAGCGATTTGGCGCCTGTGCTGTGGAGCAACAGAAAACCTCCATCCGCACCGGGTGTGGCACGATAGTCGGTCGTGAGATTCTCCAGGACGGTATCGGCCCATCGGGTGTACCGGCCGGCATCCCCGCCGTTGTAGCTACTGAGTTCATACAATGCCGATGCCGTAATAGCAGCGGCCGACACGTCACGCGGTTCATTCGGAATTTCAGGAGCATCAAAATCCCAATAGGGGATCAGATCCTCCGGTAAACGGGGATGGGTAAATATATACTCAGCGATGTGGTTTGCCTGATTCAGGTAGGCCTGATCGCCTGTTTCCCTGTACATGAGTGTATACCCGTAGAGAGCCCAGGCTTGTCCTCTTGACCAGGTGGATTCGTGGGCAAAACCCTGATGGGTATGCCTGTTCAGCACTTCTCCGGTGATGGTATCGTAGTCGACCACATGGTAAGTGCTGTAATCGGGTCTGAAATGGTTCTTCATGGTGCTGTTTGCATGGTTGACGGCAATCCGGTAGAATGTAGAATCACCGCTTTCTTTGAATGCCCAGAACAACAACTCCAGGTTCATCATGTTGTCAATAATCACCGGGCATTGCCATTTGTCGCGATTATGGTCCCAGGAACGGATAATCTTTGCACCGGGTTTGTATCGTGTGGACAAAGAGCGGGCAGCGTCGAGAAGGATCTCCTTGAAGCCGGAATTGCCGGTAAGGCGTAATCCGTTACCAAAGCTGTTGTACACCATGAACCCGAGATCGTGTGTCCCGGTATGGTGTCTTAATACCTGCAGCGGTTCTGTGAACTGTATGGCCCGTTCCTTCCATTCCTGATCACCGGTCTTTTCGTACATAAACCAAAGTTCACCGGGGAAGAAGCCGCTCGTCCAGTCGCGTACGGGAACCATTTTCAGGGATCCGTCCTCTTCCAGGGTTCTGGGACTTGCCAGCGGTCTGCGGGCTTTCGATGCAGAATCTCTTGAATCCTTGCTGACTGCTTCGCCGGTTAGTTCGATCGCATATTGTAGCTGTTGTGCGGCAAAATTGAAGTTGTCGGCGACAATATCTTTTGGTTGGCCGTTGTTGCACGACTGTATAAGGATCAGTGTGGCGAATAAAAACGGGATGATGAATGGTTTTACGTTCATTTTCTGATTTACTGCGTTTCAATTTAGGTGTTATAATTCTTGTTAAAGCTGAACTGCTTTTTTTTACCTTACCGGCGAAAAAAGCACGGTTAGCTTTCCGTTTTTTACAGGATTCCGGATGCGTATGGCAATCCGTGAATAGGGTGCATTTGTGTCTTCATTGATCTCTTCGCTCTCTATGAAGATGTCTCCCCGATTTGAAGTAAACGTAACGAGCATTTTTTCAGTTTTTCCTTCAACAAGCAGTTGAGAATCTGAGATCACTTTACCTACACCCCTGGTAATCAAGGCCGTTTCAAACAACTCGGGTGATGAGAACTCAAATTGATCTGTCACCTGTAATTTTTCCGTTTCTCCACGTGAATACCTGAACTCCCTGGTTAGATGCTTTATCCCGGGAATTTCATAGGCAGAACTTAAGTCCATTTTCAGTACATCTTCATGAGGTGTGAAATCATTCAGCAGAATTTCGGCCATTGCTCCTGCACCCTGACGCTGTTGCTTTCCCGAAATCAAAGGAACGGGATGACCATAAGAGCCCAACGTCTTATATTCATAACGTTGCGATGAGAACGTTTTAGCGGTATAAGGAATGAGACCCGGATCACCCGCCAAAATTTCATTTCCGACCACGATTGTGAATGAACCCAGGTCGTTGTGGTTGTGATGTTCCTGGTTATTTCCACCCTTCAAGGTTGCGCCCATTGAATGGGGATGTGTCCGTTCGGGCCTTACTGTCAATACTCCAGCTACGTCAAACCAGGAACGAAGTTTGTATTCTTTAGGTGATTGGGGCTGATTCGAAGGATGGATCTTTTGGAAATAAGGGAAAGCATGCATCAAATCTTCCTGTAAATCATTTGTTCTTCCCTCTAACGCTATCGACCCATAGTTTGGCAGGTCCTCCCCCAGGCTCCAGCTTAAGTAACGAAGAATCCCGGAGGAAGGTTTACTGTATTGTCTGCAGTCGGCGATCGCTGGATATGTGCCATTTATAATTTCCATATTGGGAAGAAACCGAGCAATGTTTGCAATTTTTGGATTATCACTGAACAAATCAATTTTGCCGTTGGTTGCTTTTAAAATTGACTCTCTCAGTAAAGTATATCTTCCAAACCCGTAATTAAAATAACTCAGTCCTTCGGTGCAATAACCATCATCCAGGAATCCGGCAACAAAGTTTTTAATATAACGTTCCGCTATCGATACAAACACGGCTCTCTCTTCTTTTGACGGTATTACCAGTAAAGCAGCACACGTGACACCGGACAGACAGACAGCATTCCAGTTGTTGGTTCCGGTAAGCCAGCCATGATCATCGTTTTTCGTCTGGATGGTCCTTAACAAGGGCTCGAAGGCCCGTTTATAAAGAGCATTAATCGCTTCATCCCGGATACCGGATTTTAATTTGTCGTCGAGCAGGTATAGGGTTTGAGCAATGGTATGGGAATAACTGGCCGTTGAAAGTTCAACGAGTCCATCGAAATTCTTTTCGTTGTAATTGCGGGGGTTCACCCAGGTTTTCTGATTAATTATTTCTTTCAATGCCTGCTCAACAGCACCGATATATTTACTTTCATTCGTCAGGCATTCAGCCCAGACCAACGAAACCAGCGCTCGAATTCTTCTCGACAACATGTCTTTACCCGACTGGGAATCACCTCGAGTAAACATTCCCATGTAGAGGTCTTCATCCCAACCTGGAATTCCCTGAAGCACAATTCGATCCGCTTCTTTCAGGACCTTATTGTATTTGCCCGATGATTTTAGCTTATCCCAGGTTTCCCTGTTCCAATACGGTTGCCCAAAACCGGAAAGTTGATCATTTAAAATTGATGTGATCTCCGCAACACGCTTATTGTCAACCGGAGCTATCCGGACAATTTTGTCCTTAACCGGATCGACCTTGGCCTTTCCGGCCAGGGTGGGAATCAACAGACAAAGACTTAACAGAAACATTACTTTCATAGTCTACCTGGTTAGCTTTGAATTAAGTTCTCGGTTGCATCTTAATAGCGGCAATTACAGCGTATGGAACAGCTTCTTGCAATGCACATGTCAAATTCTGGTTCTTACAGCTTTTCTTGTATAAGACAGGAACAACACGAGTAAAAGGGCTGTGACAGCGAATCCTGTTCCGTAGGAGATGGGTCTTGAAAGGGCAAAGCCTTCGGGTGCAAGCATGATGTAGGTTGTCACCACGGCAGTCATG
>JALHIE010000040.1 GCA_022840285.1 Porphyromonadaceae bacterium | reverse complement strand
TGAAAAGAAAATAAAACGGTATCTCTCGAAAAAAAAGAGAAATTCCGCTTTGAAAACTATTAACTTGAGTTGGGAATTTCAAATGAGATTTTTAAGTACCAATAATATTTTCGTTAAATTTGAAGTAACTGTCATATTGTCTGATGGGTTGAATGATTGTCCAAATTTAGTGCTTATTACTAAATAGAACAAGGCTTTTTCCGGGAAAAACATAAAAGGCGTATATTTGCACCCTTTACATTTTTTAAAACTATGATGAATTGGGTTTTTCTTATTGTTGGCGGATTGTTTGAGGCCGTTTTTGCTTTCAGCCTTGAAAGGGTATCGGTAAGTACCGGTAAAACGGCCGTTATGTGGTTCGTGTCTTTTCTCATTAGCGTTTCCATCAGTATGTTTCTACTTTTTAAAGCCATTAGCGGTGAAAATGGTATTGCCGTGGGCACGGGTTACGCTGTATGGGGCGGAATAGGTGCAGTGTTTACGGTATTGGCAGGTATTCTTTTCCTGGGAGAATCCACCGCCTTTTGGCGAATTTTTTTCCTATGCACGCTGATTTTGTCGATCATCGGGCTCAATCTGGCAGGCAGGCATTAACAAGCAAAGACGCGACCTGTCGCGTCTTTACTTTTACAGAAATTATTTTATCGGGGCATGTTGTTACTCAATAGCTGCCTGAGCTGCTGCCAATCGTGCGATAGGTACCCGGAACGGAGAACAGGAGACGTAGTTTAGTCCTACGCGGTGACAGAACTTCACCGATGATGGTTCTCCTCCGTGTTCACCGCAAATACCGCATTTAAGTGACGGTTTCACGGCACGGCCGCTTTGTACGGCCATACTTACCAGTTGTCCCACTCCGTTTTGATCGAGCACAGCAAACGGATCTTGTTTCAGGATACCTTTATCGATATACAAAGGCAGGAATTTAGCCACATCATCGCGGCTGTATCCGAAAGTCATCTGGGTAAGGTCGTTCGTGCCGAACGAGAAGAAGTCAGCTTCCTTGGCTATCTTATGAGCAGTGAGTGCAGCGCGGGGAATCTCGATCATTGTACCGATCTTGTATTCGATGGAATCGCTGTTTTCACTGAAAACCTGGTGGATGGTTTTCTCGATGATATCTTTCTGCGCCTGGAACTCATACACGATACCCGTCAGTGGAACCATGATTTCCGGAATGGCCTTGACACCCTCCTTCTTCAGTTCAAGTGCAGCTTCAACGATAGCCCGGGTTTGCATCTCCGTGATTTCGGGGTACAAGTTACCCAGGCGGCAACCGCGCAGCCCGAGCATGGGATTCGATTCCATCAGGCTCTCCACCCTCTCGTGGATATCACTGTAGGAGATATCCATTACCCTCGCCATCTCCATTTGTCCTTTCTCATCGTGAGGAACAAACTCATGCAAAGGAGGATCCAGCAGACGGACGGTCACGGGGTATCCGTCCATGGCCGCAAAGATTCCCTTGAAATCCTTTTTTTGTAAAGGCAGGAGTTTTTCCAGCGCTTTACGACGGCCCTCTTCGTTTTTGGCCAGGATCATTTCCCGCATGGGAATAATCTTGTCTTCTTCGAAGAACATGTGTTCAGTACGGCA
Source organism: Porphyromonadaceae bacterium (assembly GCA_022840285.1). Lineage (GTDB taxonomy): Bacteria > Bacteroidota > Bacteroidia > Bacteroidales > Dysgonomonadaceae > Petrimonas. The sequence goes on along the minus strand of JALHIE010000040.1, from coordinate 21,897 downwards.
CAAACCGATTCCGGTAGCTCCAAAATTACGTGCCACTTTTGCGTCATGCGGCGTGTCGGCGTTGGTCCTTACGTTCATGCGGGTATATTTATCGGCAATCTTCATCAGTTCGAGGAAATCGGAGCCCAGCTCTGCATCCTGCGTCTGTATTTTACCCTCGTAAACATTACCGGTAGTACCGTTCAATGAAATCCAATCCCCCTCATTAAACACCTTTCCGTTTACGGTCATCTTTCTCTCTTTATAGTTGATAACCACCCCGTTTGCTGCTGATACGCAACATTTTCCCATACCGCGTGCCACAACGGCTGCGTGAGAGGTCATTCCTCCGCGGGCGGTTAAGATTCCCTGTGCCGTTGCCATACCACGCAAGTCTTCGGGTGAGGTTTCGATGCGGCAAAGGATCACTTTTTTCCCCTCTTTTGCCCATTCTTCGGCTTCGTCGGCATGGAAGACAACCTGCCCTGCGGCAGCTCCGGGTGATGCGGGAAGTCCGTTGGTCACCGGTTTAGCGGCTGCCAATGCTTTTTTATCGAAAACGGGGTGCAGCAGTTCGTCCAATTTTTCGGGATCGCACCGCTTCAGCGCTGTTTTTTCATCGATATATCCCTGGTGAAGCATGTCGATGGCAATTTTAATCATTGCCGCACCGGTCCGTTTGCCGCTTCGGGTCTGCAATAACCACAGCTTACCGTCTTGTATGGTAAACTCGAGGTCCTGCATATCTTTGAAGTAGTCTTCTAATTTTTGTTGGGTTACGATCAGTTCCCTGGCGCAGTCGGGCATCACCTCTTCGAGCGAGGGGTACTTGGCGGCACGTTCTTCTTCCGATACGCCTTGCAGTTTTGCCCAGCGACGGGAGCCTTCGAGTGTAATTTCCTGCGGTGTGCGTACGCCAGCCACCACATCTTCTCCTTGCGCGTCTATCAGGTATTCGCCGTTAAAAATATCTTCACCGGTGGCGGCATCCCGGGTGAAAGCCACCCCTGTTCCGGATGTTTTGCCCATGTTTCCGTAAACCATGGCCTGCACGTTAACGGCCGTTCCCCACTCTTCCGGGAAATTATTCATTTTCCGGTAGAGGATCGCACGCTCGTTCATCCAGCTGTCAAAAACGGCACAAACGGCTCCCCAGAGCTGCTCCCATGCACTTTCGGGAAAATCGTTGCCGGTACGTTCTTTCACGGCAGCCTTGAAGCGTTTTACCAGTTCTTTCAGGTCGTCAACATCCAATTCGTTGTCGAGTTCCACCCCTTTGACCTGTTTCATCTCGTCCATTATTTCCTCGAACGGATCGATATCTTCCTTGCTTTGCGGCTTCATTCCCAGTACCACATCGCCATACATCTGTATAAAACGACGGTAAGAGTCCCAGGCAAAACGTTCGTTTCCCGATTTTTTGGCGATCCCTTCCACGGCATCGTCGTTCAATCCAAGATTCAGGACCGTGTCCATCATACCGGGCATGGAAACGCGGGCACCGGAGCGCACAGAAACCAAACAAGGATTTTCCCTGTCACCGAACTTAGCTCCCATCAGTTTTTCGATGTTTCCGATTGCTTTCTCGACCTCGGGTTTCAACACATCTACCACATAATCCCGACCAAGCTGGTTGTATTCGGTACACACTTCGGTGGTAATGGTAAATCCCGGGGGAACGGGAACGCCAATCAGGTTCATTTCGGCAAGATTAGCGCCTTTCCCTCCCAGCAGATTCTTCATATCTGCACGACCCTCAGCCACTCCGTTGCCAAAGGTGTAAACTCTCTTTTTTTCCATCTTTTCGAAAAATTTATTTGTTGATTACTAATTGTTGGATTCCGTGCTGTAATTTTCTGCAAATGTACTAAAAAATTTAATATTCAATCGCATGGAAATTCAGGATTACTGCGTTTCCATTCCCTCGTCCACAGGTATTTTCTCGCGGGGTGCCAATGCGTTGCGTTGAACGGGTTGCAGCGAATCGTTTGGATGACCCAAAAAGACACTTTTCAGCCGGATATTTCTAAACATGCCGGTGGTGTCTTGCAACCTCACAAATCCTGTTATACCCCGGATCGTATCGTTGGGAATATACCTCTCCCCGTGTAACAAATAGCTCCTGTTCTCTGCAATGGATTCGGAGCGGTAGATGACCGTATCATTATATTCGAGCATCAGCACCGCCCGCAGGTCGGGTTTTGGACGGGCAGGAATACCGATAACATCGAAGCCGAAACCGAACCCGTTGCTTTTTATTTTTTGAGCAATCTCGGCAGTATCCAACCGGAAACGGAAACCGTTTTTCGGATTCGATTCATCAAAGGAATAGTTATCAGGGATATAGGAGGGTGAATAGGTACGGGCTGTAAGCGATTGCTCTTGCTGGAACTGTCGATTCATGACCTGTTCACTCGCTTTTTGCCGGCGCTGCAGCCGAGCTTTTACCGAGTCGTTCATTTTCAGGTAGATATCGATCTTGTCTGAATACCAGGAAAGTGATGTGTCCCACTGCGCCTGCGTTGTCTGATGTTTTCTGAAAACTTCACGGAGAAGCGCCTCCTTTTTTTCCGGTGTGTCGAAGCCCTGATAATCGTTCTCGATCATTGCTTCGGCAATGTAAATATCGTACATCAGTTTTTCCATATCTTTCCGGTTCAGCACTTCTTTCGGCCTGTTGCAAAAGGAGAACAAGATGCTCAGAATTACCGAAGTCAGGAGATATGCAGCAGCTTTACGATTCACAAACAGCTTTTTTTTCTAATTGTTCCTGCCTTTCACGATCATATTTCTCTTTGTCTTTTTTTGACAGAAGTGAATAGGAAAGGGTTTTTCGATAAAAAATCAACAACAATACCACTCCAACAGATATGGCAGAATCGGCAACATTAAAGATAAAGCGGAAAAACAAAAAATCTTTTCCCCCCATCCCTGGAAACCAATCGGGATATGTTCCTTCGATCAGCGGAAAATAAAACATATCCACCACTTTTCCGTGGAGAAGGGAGGCATAACCTTCGCCGAAAGGCACAACAGCGGCAACGTGCCCCGGATAGCTTGCCTGAAAGAACGCACCGTAGAAAACGCTGTCGATTATATTTCCCGAGGCACCTGCCAGTACCAGTGCGATGCAGGCAATAAATCCGATTTTGTAGTTCTCCCTGATAATCCGGACCAAATAAACAGAAATTGCTCCCACAGCGATTATCCTGAAGAGGGAAAGAAACAACTTTCCAATGGCTTCTATACCGAACGCCATGCCGTTATTCTCCACGAAATAGATCTTAAACCAATCGGTTATATGAATCATGTCGTAAAGGGCCATATGAGTTTTCACCCAGATTTTGCTCACTTGGTCGACGAGTAGAACCAAGAAGATGACTGAAACGGCGGTTAGTCCTTTTTTGGTGGTGGTGTTCATTCGGGTAGTCATTTGTACACAATCCAGCCCGGAACAGAAACAGCCATTTCCGGTCCTGTGTTCATTTGTGTTGTCGTTGAATTCATTAGTCGGGGGTTATTTTCTTTTTCCTTGTTTGGCTTCGATGCTTAATGTTGCATGCGGCACTGCACGAAGACGTTCTTTGGGAATAAGCTTACCGGTCTCGCGACAAACACCGTAGGTTTTGTTTTCAATCCGTATTAATGCTGCCTGTAGGTTTTGTATGAACTTCATCTGACGTTGAGCCAACCGTCCGGCCTCCTCTTTTGAAAGCGTTGAAGCCCCTTCTTCCAACACCTTATAAGTGGGTGATGTGTCCACCGTATCGTTGCCGTCTGCATTGGTTACCGCAGCCCGGTAGTTTTCATATTCTTGCCTGGCGACCTCAAGTTTTTCGTTAATGATGGCCCGGAATTCTTCTAATTCCTTATCAGAGTATCTCGTCTTTTCACTCATAACAGTAGATATTTAATAATTTATTTTACTCATTGTGTTTCCTAACGCATAGAAACTGTTTTGAATTTTACTTTCTTTCAAATAGCCCGCTACATGATGCGAAACGAAAGCCCGAACCCATCAAAAAAAAACTAAAAAAACATTGCATAAAAAAATTCAAAACAGTTTCCCAGTATCGATCAATAAATAATCGGCAACGGTGTTGTTTTATGCCAAAAAATCTTACCTGTAGTTGTTTTCGCAAAGATAACAAAAATTAGTTATCGATTTATCAATCATGAACGCAAATAGGTCGACTATTGTTTACGTATATCGACAGTTAATTTCTCATCATCAATCTCTATTTCATCCTCAAAAACCCGCGCCTCTATTTCTATTGAATCAGCAAGCACCTGCGTCCGGATATAATCACCGAACTCCCGGACAGCAGTATCGAACAACGGATGGGACGAAAGCCGGACAGCGATGCGGTCGGTAATATCAAAATCTTTCGACTTGCGCAAATTCTGAATGCGGTTTACCAACTCGCGGGCAATCCCTTCTTTTCGCAGTTCATCCGTTACGGTGATGTCCAACGCAACGGTCAGCCGTCCCTCATTGGCGACCAGCCAGCCGGGGATATCTTCCGAAATAACTTCCACGTCAGCCAGATCGATTACGGCTTCTTGTTCCTCTATCCGAAATGCAAAACGACCGTTTTTCTCCAGTTCGTTTATCTCTTCCTGCTGCATCTCCTGAATGCGCACAGCAAGTTGTTTCATTATTTTTCCGTATCTCGGTCCAAGTTTTTTAAAATCGGGTTTTACCCGCTTTACCAGCATATCGTTTGCCGAATCTACAAACTCCAGTTCTTTCACGTTCACTTCACTGAGGATCAGCGCCTGAACCGCTTCAATATTTCTCCGCTGTTCTTCATCTGCGACAGGGATCATGATTTTCGTCAACGGCTGGCGAACTTTAAGATTCACTTTGCGCCGCAACGCCAACACAATGGATGAAGCGGTTTGCGCGAGGTACATCTGCTCTTCGAGGGCGGTATCGACAGCCGATTCATCAACGGCGGGAAAATCGGTCAGGTGCACCGAGTCAAAACGTTCGTCACCGGTTGTTTTCACCAGATCGAGGTAGAGCCGGTCGGCATAGAACGGAGCGATGGGAGCCATCAGCTTCGCCACTGTCACCAGGCATTGGTAAAGGGTTTGATAGGCCGATATTTTATCTTCGGTCATCTCTCCTCCCCAAAACCGTTTACGGTTCAGTCGGACAAACCAGTTGCTGAGGTTGTCGTTCACGAAATCATTGATAGCCCTTCCGGCTTTGGTGGGTTCGTAGTTGGCGTAGTCTTCATCTACCTTCCTTATCAGGGAGTTGAGGAGCGACAGGATCCACCGGTCAATCTCGGGACGTTTTGCCAGTGGAATCGGGGGATATTGATTGTGAAAATCGTCCACGTTAGCATAAAGGGCGAAGAAAGAATAGGTATTGTACAGCGTTCCGAAAAATTTGCGTCGGGCCTCATCCACACCGTCAATATCGAATTTCAGGTTGTCCCAGGGCGCGGCATTGGTAACCATATACCAGCGGAGGGGGTCGGAACCGAATTTTTCTATTGTCTCGAACGGGTCTACCGCATTTCCCAGTCGCTTCGACATCTTATTACCGTTCTTATCAAGCACCAGGCCGTTTGAGATCACGTTCTTAAAAGCAACACTGCCTTTCACCATCGTACTGATGGCATGCAGCGTAAAAAACCATCCCCGGGTTTGATCAACTCCCTCCGCGATAAAGTCGGCCGGATAAACTTTCGCAAACTCCTCTTCCGGTATGTGCGGGTAGAAGAACTGGGCAAACGGCATGGCGCCGCTGTCGAACCAGACATCAATCAGGTCGGGTTCGCGGTGCATCGGTTTTCCGCTTTCAGAGACCAGTACGATGTTGTCCACGTAGGGACGGTGAAGATCAATCTTCCCGTATTCCAGGTCACTGTACTCTTTCAGGTCAAACTCTTTCCAGGGTAGTTCGTTCATCACACCGGCATCGAGGGCTTTTTTCATTTCGACGCACAGTTCCTTTACCGATCCGATGCATTTCTCTTCTTTCCCGTCTTCTGTACGCCAGATCGGCAGGGGTGTCCCCCAGTAACGACTCCGGCTCAGGTTCCAGTCCTGCAGGTTTTCTAGCCACTTTCCGAAACGTCCTGTTCCGGTGGACTGAGGTTTCCAGTTGATGGTATCGTTGAGCTCCATCATCTTTTCGCGACAGGCCGTAGAGCGAATAAACCAGCTGTCGAGCGGGTAATACAACACGGGCTTGTCCGTTCTCCAGCAGTGCGGGTAGCTGTGGACAAATTTCTCAATGCGGAAGGCACGGTTACGAAGCTTGAGAGAAACGGAGAGGTCAATGTCCAGCGTTCCTTCATCGGCCGACAAATTCTCATCGTATTCATTTTTCACGTATCTTCCGGCAAACTCCTTGTACAGGTCAGCATTAACGTTGTTTCTTACAAAATCACTGTCCAGCTCTTCCAGGCGAAAGAACTTTCCGGTCAGGTCCACCATCGGACGGATGTTCCCGTCTTTATCCACAAGAGTTAACCCGGGCACATCGTTCTCTTTGCCCACTTTCGCATCGTCTGCTCCAAACGTAGGCGCGACATGCACGATTCCCGTTCCCTCCTCGGTCGTCACAAAATCGCCACAAACGACCTTAAACGCCTTTTCCGTAACTTTGATCCACGGGAAAAGCTGCTCGTATTCCATGCCGGCCAATTCAGAACCGTTCCAGGTTTTCTCCAACACCCGGAATGGTATATTCTTATCGCCTTCCTTGTAATCTTCCAGCTTCAGTTGAGCGTTCTTCCCGGAGAAATAGGAGCCGAGGAGGCTCTTTGCCAGCACTACGGTCATCGGGTTGCCCGTATATTGATTGTATGTCTGAACAGCAACATATTCAATGTTTGGACCCACCGCCAGCAACATGTTCGAAGGCAAAGTCCAGGGTGTGGTTGTCCAGGCCAGAAAGAACACTTCCCCAAACCGGGTCCATTCCGGTAGCGGGCGGATCACTTTAAACTGCGCCGTGCAGGTGGTGTCTTTAACGTCGCGGTAACAACCGGGCTGATTCAGCTCGTGCGTGCTCAGCCCTGTTCCCGCTGCCGGCGAGTACGGTTGAATGGTATAGCCTTTGTAGAGATATCCTTTTTTGTAAATTTCGTTGAGCAGGTACCACAACGTTTCGATGTAGCGATTATCGTAGGTAATGTACGGATCGTTCATATCTACCCAATAGCCCATTTTCCGGGTGAGGTCCTCCCACTCTTTGGTGTATTTCATCACCTCGGTGCGGCAAGCGTTGTTGTATTCCTCTACAGAAATGGTTTTACCGATATCCTCCTTGGTTATGCCAAGCGTTTTTTCCACACCCAGTTCCACGGGAAGTCCGTGCGTATCCCAGCCAGCTTTCCTGTTTACCAAAAATCCTTTCATCGTTTTGTAACGGCAGAAAATATCTTTTATGGAACGTGCAATGACGTGGTGAATACCCGGCATCCCGTTTGCCGAAGGAGGACCTTCATAAAAAACAAACTCAGGATGACCTTCACGTATCTCCAGGCTTCTTCGAAACACGTCCTGCGCATCCCATTGCCGCAACATTTCCTTGTTGATCTCCGATAAATTTAACTGACTGTATTCGGTGAATTTCTTGCTCATTGTCAACGTTTTTATACCACTTAAAAAAATTGTCTGCAAAGGTAGTGAATTTTTACAGAAATCAGAAGTTGGAATTTAGAAAATAGAAACACGGATTCACCCCCCACACGAACGAGCCGTACGGGGTTGTGAACCTTTACCGTTATCCATAAACTGAACCTATTCCTTATCCCGGCTGTAGTTGGGCGCTTCGCGCGTGATCATCACACCGTGCGGATGACTTTCAGCGTATCCGGCAGAAGTGATGCGGGTGAATTTGGCTTCGTGTAGCTTTTCGATGGTTGAAGCACCGCAGTATCCCATCCCGGCACGAAGCCCACCAACCATCTGATAGATAACCTCTTGAAGCGTTCCCTTGAAAGGAACCCGGGCTTCGATCCCTTCGGGAACCAGTTTTTTTATGTCGTCTTCCACATCTTGGAAATAACGGTCTTTCGAACCTTTCTGCATCGCGGAAAGCGAGCCCATGCCCCGGTAGGTCTTGAATTTCCTTCCGTTGAAGATGATCGTTTCTCCGGGTGACTCTTCGGTTCCGGCCAACAGCGAGCCCATCATTACGGATGAACCGCCGGCAGCCAGCGCTTTCACGATATCTCCCGAGTAACGCAATCCGCCGTCGGCGATGAGCGGCACCCCCGATCCCTTTAGCGCCTGTGCCACGTCGTAAATTGCCGAAAGTTGCGGAACACCCACACCGGCAATGATCCGCGTGGTGCAGATCGATCCCGGCCCGATCCCTACTTTCACACCATCGGCTCCTGCCTTTGCCAGAAATTTTGCGGCTTCGGCAGTAGCAACATTTCCCACTACCACATCAATTTCGGGAAACGTTTTTTTGATAAGCTTAAGCATATCACCCACACCTTTGGAATGTCCGTGAGCGGTGTCGATAACGATGGCATCAACCCCGGCATCGATAAGTGCGGCGGCCCTTTCCACGGAATCGAAAGTCACTCCGATCCCCGCAGCTACACGCAACCTGCCTTGCTCATCTTTCGACGCATAGGGCTTATCTTTGGCCTTGGTGATATCTTTGTAGGTAATGAGTCCCACCAGCCGGTAATTGGAATCCACCACAGGAAGTTTTTCGATCTTGTGCTGTTGAAGAATTTCGGCGGCAGCTTCCAAGTCTGTCGTCTGGCGGGTCGTGATCAGGTTTTCCCGGGTCATCACCTCGCGGATAAGTTTATCCATGTTGCGTTCAAAACGCAGGTCGCGGTTGGTCACTATCCCGACCAGGGTATTGTCCTCGATAACTACCGGGATTCCTCCGATCTTATATTCGGCCATCATTCCCAGGGCATCGGCCACCGTTTTTTCGGGATGAATGCTGATGGGGTTCAAGATCATCCCGTTTTCCGCCCGTTTCACGGCACGCACCTGTTTTGCCTGATCGTCTACGGTCATGTTTTTGTGTATAACCCCTATTCCGCCTTCACGGGCGATAGCTATAGCCATGGTTGTTTCCGTGACGGTATCCATAGCTGCCGACACCATCGGGATATTCAGCGGGATGTTTCTGGAAAAACGGGTAGAGAGGTCTACGTTTCGGGGAAGAACTTCGGAATAACCAGGGACTAACAACAGATCGTCGAAAGTCAACCCTTCCATTGTGATTTTATCTGCAATAAATGACATAGTCGTTATGTATAAATTTTATTGCATGCAAAAGTAACTCTTTTTATTGAATGCAACGATTTTAAAACGTTAATTTTATTGCGGTGCATTGTTTTTTTAAAACGGCTAAACTCCTGTTATAGAAATATTCAATGATTGATAAGCGGGCAAAAAGTCGGGTTTAACGGTAAAATTTCCCTATCTTTGGCCGGTCATTCATAATTAACAAATATAACAGTTATGTCAGTATTAGTAGGAAAAAGGGCGCCGGTGTTTTGGGCTCCCGCAGTTCTCGACGGGAACATCATTGAAGATAATTTCTCGTTGGATAACTATTTAGGAAAAAAGTATGTGGTTTTTTTCTTTTACCCCGCAGACTTCACTTTCGTCTGCCCGACCGAGTTGCACGCTTTCCAGGAAAAAATAGCAGCGTTTGAAAATCGCGATACGGTTGTCGTAGCTTGTTCTACCGACTCTGCGGTTTCCCATTGGAAATGGCTTCAAACACCCAAATCGGACGGAGGAATTCAGGGAGTCACCTATCCCATTGTGGCTGATCACGCGTTGACCATCTCCATGGCTTACGACGTATTAGCGGGAGAATACGATACCGATTCGTCGGATAACCCGATTTTCGTCGGTGCACCCGAAGCATACCGGGGATTGTTCCTGATTGACAAGGCTGGCATAGTGCGTCATCAGGTGGTAAACGATATGCCGTTGGGAAGAAGCGTTGACGAGGTACTAAGGGTGGTCGATGCACTCCAGTTTACCGAGGAGCACGGTGAGGTGTGCCCCGCCGACTGGCATAAGGGGGACAAGGGCCTCAGCGCAACCCAGGAAGGAATCGCTTCCTATCTTTCTGAAAAGTAACACCCCGGGAGGGGACGGATTTTGGGCAAGGCGTTGCCTTACCGGATCAACTTCGGACAGCATTGTTTTCATTTTGAGACGGTGCTGTTTTCAGTTTATGGATTATTGAACTTTCACAACTTGAGTAGAATATATTCTACTTCTGGCCGCAAAAAGTGTGTTTTTGAGACTTTACTGCATTGTTTTTAAGAAAATAGACAACAATATCCGGTTTTTTAATTACTTTTGCAACCGATTTACCTCAGACTTCCGCCACCGGACTTCTGACTTCAACCATCAAACTTCTCACATTTATGAATCCTCTATCAGCACGACTGCAATCGCTCTCCCCATCCGAAACATTCGCGATGGCACAAAAGAGCAACGAGCTCAAGGCTCAAGGAATTGACGTAATTAACATGAGTGTCGGCGAACCCGATTTTTCCACACCCGACCACATAAAAGAAGCCGCCAAAAAGGCAATCGACAATAATTTTTCTTTCTATTCTCCTGTTCCTGGATTTCCCGAGCTGAAAAAAGCCATTTGCGCCAAGCTAAAAAACGAGAACAACCTGGATGTTGATCCTACACAAATCGTAGTTTCGGGTGGAGCCAAGCAATCGCTCTGCAACGTCATTCTGTCCATTGTAGATAAAGGCGAGGAAGTAATCATTCCCGCTCCTTATTGGGTCAGTTATCCGGAGATGGTAAAAATTGCCGAAGGGAAGCCGGTCTACGTGTATGCCGGCATCGAGCAGGATTACAAGATTACTGCAGAGCAATTGGAGGCTGCCATTACCCTCAAAACAAGGGCATTGATTTTGTGCTCTCCATCCAATCCGACAGGAAGTGTCTACACGCGCGAAGAATTGAAATCACTGGCCGCAGTTTTAGCAAGACACCCGGATATTTACGTTATTTCCGACGAGATCTACGAACACATTAACTACGTTGGAAAGCACGAGAGCATTGCTCAGTTTGAAGAGATCCGCGAGCGGGTAATCGTGGTCAACGGAGTTTCCAAAGGGTACGCCATGACTGGCTGGCGCATCGGATGGATTGCCGCAGCGAAATGGATCGCTTCCGCCTGCGGGTTGTTGCAGGGGCAATACACATCGGGCGCTTCATCTATTTCCCAAAAGGCAGCCGAAGCTGCCTATACCGGGAGTCAGGATTGCGTGGAAGAGATGCGCGTTGCATTTGAAAGGAGAAAAAACCTGATCACCAGGCTTCTGAAAGAAATCCCGGCCTTAAAAGTCAATGATCCCAAGGGCGCATTCTACATTTTTGTTGAATGCAGCAGCTACCTGGGAAAACAATTCGGTGGAAAGAGGATTGATACAGCTACCGACCTGGCCATGTATCTCCTGGAACAGGGCCATGTTGCCTGTGTGGGCGGTGATGCGTTTGGCGCACCGGGCCACATCCGCTTCTCATACGCCACATCGGATTCAGCTATCGAAAAAGCTGTTTCCCGGGTAAAGGATGCATTGGGAAAATTGAAGTAATCCACTTGATATCAGCTAAGGACAGGCGGCATCGATGCCGCCTGTCCTTTTAAAAAGAGACGTTGATCATCACCGGAAAATGGTCGGACGGAAAGCGGCCGTATGGCACCTCATTCAGCACGCCGTATCTATTGACTTTCACCCCCTCCGAGACCCAGACATAATCAATTCGTACATTCATCGGAGAATTCAGGTTAAAGGAATTGAACGTCCCCTCCGTACCGTAAGGCGGCTGTTCCGATATCAGGAAAGAATCTTTCAGCCTCCCGTCGCTCCTCAGGATTTGTACGGGTTCGTCGTCGGGCGAGGCGTTGAAGTCTCCTGTGCAGAAAACCACGTTTTTTCCGGCAATCTCTTCCATTTTCTTCAGCAGCAACAGCGACGAGTTCTTTCGCGCTTCACGTCCCTGGTGATCGTAATGTGAGTTAAACAGATAAAACGTTTTCGCCGTTTTTTTATCTTTAAACTTTGCCCACGAGCAGATCCTGTTGCAGCAAGTAGCATCCCAGCCCTTTCCCGGCACATCGGGGTCTTCCGCAAACCAGAAATCGCCTTTCTCCAACAAATCGAACCGCTCCTTTTTATAAACAATGGCCGAATGTTCACCGGCATCTTTTCCATCATCACGCCCTGAACCCACGTATGCATAATTTCCCAGCTCGAGGATATCGGTCAACTGATGTTTAAACGCCTCCTGCGTGCCAAAAATATCGAAGTCGTGAAACCGGATCAGGCTCTTCACCATCTCCTTGCGGTGCTTCCAGGCATTCAGGCTGTCTCTTTCTGTATCCATACGGACGTTAAACGTGGCAATGTTCATCGTGAGATCTTTTGTGGCTGTTGAACAACCCATTAAAATCAGGCTTGAAAAAAGCAGAAAAAAGAATGAGAATCGTTTCATATGAATATACTTTACTTGTTATGTCGGATTTCAACCGTGTAACTGAACCGGCAAGCAACCGGCATTTCCATCCCTCAAAATTACATTTAATAAATATAATAACGAAAAGTATCGTAAAATAAATACCGAATATTCCGGACTCAAAGACCGCTAAAAAGAACGTTTCTAAATAAGAGAGCCGAAAAAATTATTCCCCGATTTATTCTTTTTTGATGTTATAAAATGCTATTTTTGTGCTCTCAATTGAATTTCCACATTCCTATTAAAGCAAATTTTTCATTTCTTAATCGCGGTAACTGAAAATCAATATAATTACTAAATAAATTTTAAACAAAAACTTTATGAGCTGGCTATTAAAATCTTCTATTGGACGGAAGCTGATTATGAGTATTTCCGGTCTGTTTCTCGTCCTGTTTTTGATGTTCCACAGTTTGATGAATTTCGTGGTGATCCTTTCGGCAGATGCATACAACACCATCGCATCGCTGCTGGGAGCCAACTGGTACGCACTTATCGCTACCGGAATTCTGGCGTTGGGTTTCATTGTCCACATTATCTACGCGTCCATCCTGACGCTTCAGAACCAGAAAGCAAGAGGATCAAACAAGTACGCTGTTTCTCAGCCGCAAAAGAACGTCTCGTGGGCATCGAAAAACATGTTCGTTCTGGGGACCATCATCCTGGGATTTTTGGTGCTTCACTTGATCCATTTCTGGTCGAAAATGCAATTGGTAGAACTGATGCACGGACACAACTACGCTGCTGCGGGCTACCACGATCCGACGGATGGAGCCTACTTTATCCGCGAACTGTTCACTCAACCGCTTTACAGCATTATCTATATCGTGTGGCTTGTTGCGCTATGGTATCACCTTACACACGGGTTCTGGAGCGCCATGCAAACCCTGGGATGGAGCAACCAGATCTGGCTGCCGGTTTATTATCTGCTCGGCTTTGGCGCCTAATTTTACGTATAAAAATTTAAAAACATTATGATAAACAAAGAAGACGAAACTGCAAAAGTAGAAAACAACACTACTCAGACAGACAATAAAATAAAGTTGGACTCGAAAATTCCGAAAGGTCCCCTCGCCGAAAAATGGTCGTCCTACAAGGCAAACCAAAAACTGGTCAACCCCGCCAATAAGCGCCGCCTCGACATTATTGTCGTCGGGACCGGACTTGCCGGAGCATCGGCAGCAGCATCACTGGGCGAGCTGGGATTCAATGTGTTGAATTTTTGCATCCAGGATTCGCCCCGTCGCGCGCACTCCATTGCCGCACAGGGAGGGATCAATGCTGCAAAAAACTATCAAAACGACGGCGACTCCGTATACCGCTTGTTCTACGACACGATTAAAGGGGGTGACTACCGCGCACGTGAAGCCAACGTCTACCGCCTGGCCGAAGTCTCCAACAACATCATCGACCAGTGTGTGGCCCAGGGTGTCCCTTTTGCCCGCGAGTACGGAGGGTTGCTCGACAACCGTTCTTTCGGGGGCGCGCAGGTGTCCAGGACTTTTTATGCCCGCGGACAGACCGGCCAGCAATTGCTTCTCGGCGCATACAGCGCATTGAGCCGTGCTGTAAATAAGAAACAGGTAAAACTATATACACGTTACGAGATGGTTGACCTGGTGATCATCGACGGACGTGCCCGCGGAATCATAGCCCGCAACCTCGTAACCGGAAAGCTGGAAAGATTTGCAGCTCACGCGGTTGTGATCGCTACCGGCGGATACGGAAATACGTTCTTCCTCTCCACCAACGCGATGACCTCCAACGGATCTGCTGCCTGGCAATGTTACAAGAAAGGCGCATATTTTGCCAATCCCTGTATGGCTCAGATCCATCCGACGTGTATTCCCGTTCACGGTGAATTCCAATCGAAACTGACGTTGATGTCGGAATCGTTGCGTAATGACGGCCGGATATGGGTGCCCAAAAAGCTTGAGGATGCCAAGGCCATTCGCGAAGGGAAACTGAGGCCGACAGAGATAAAAGAAGAAGATCGGGATTACTACCTGGAACGCCGCTACCCCGCTTTCGGGAACCTCGTCCCCCGCGACGTGGCGTCACGCGCAGCCAAGGAGCGCTGCGATGCAGGCTACGGAGTTGGAACGACCGGACTGGCCGTTTACCTCGATTTTGCCGATGCCATCAAGCGTCTGGGCAAAGATGTGGTGGAAGCCCGTTACGGTAACCTTTTCCAGATGTATGAGAAGATCGTTGACGATAATCCGTACGAAACCCCGATGATGATCTACCCCGCCATCCACTATACGATGGGTGGGATTTGGGTAGATTACGAACTGATGACCTCCGTACCCGGACTTTTTGCCATCGGTGAAGCCAACTTCTCCGATCACGGTGCGAACCGCCTGGGAGCCTCCGCATTGATGCAGGGATTGGCCGACGGGTATTTCGTTTTACCCTACACCATACAAAGTTACCTGGCCGACCAGATCAGGGTCCCCAGGTTCAACACCGACAGCCCCGAGTTCGAAAAAGCAGAAAAAGATATCGATGCGCGTATGGAAAGGCTCATGAACATAAAAGGCAACCATTCCGTGGACTACTTCCATAAGAAACTCGGACACATTATGTGGGATTTAGTGGGGATGGGCCGAGAAGCCGAAGGGTTAAAGAAAGCCATCGAAGACCTGAAAGTATTGAAAAAGGAGTTCTGGGCAGATGTACGGATACCGGGCGAAAAGAGCTCGTTGAATATTGAGTTGGAAAAAGCTCTTCGTCTTGCCGATTTTATCGAAATAGGCGAACTTATGGCTCACGATGCGTTAGACAGGGAAGAATCCTGTGGCGGACACTTCCGTTTGGAACATCAGACAGAAGAGGGTGAGGCCTTGCGTCATGACGACCGGTTCTATGAATTTATCGTGAGACAACAACGCAATTATAAGTCGTAATTTAAAAATCGTATCATCCTATGGACAAAAATATAAATATCAACGTAAAAGTCTGGCGTCAAAAAGGTCCGAAAGCCAAAGGAAATTTTGAGACCTACGCATTGAAAGAGATCTCGCAGGGCAGTTCATTCCTCGAAATGATGGACATTCTGAACGAACAACTCATCAACGAAGGAAAGGATCCGGTTGTTTTCGATCACGATTGCCGCGAAGGCATTTGCGGAATGTGTAGTTTGTATATCAACGGCCATCCGCACGGACCCGATGAGGACATTACTACCTGCCAGCTCCACATGCGCAAATTCAACGATGGAGACACCATTACGGTTGAGCCCTGGCGCTCGGCGGGATTCCCCGTAATCCGGGACCTGATGGTCGACAGAACAGCTTTCGATAAAATTATCCAGGCTGGCGGTTATGTTTCGGTAAACACCGGTGGCGTTCCCGACGGAAATGCCATCCCCATTCCCAAGTATGCTGCCGATGAAGCCATGGATGCCGCCGCCTGTATCGGATGCGGAGCCTGTGTGGCAACCTGTAAAAACGGATCGGCAATGCTTTTCGTCTCGGCGAAAGTGAGCCAGTTGGCTTTGCTCCCGCAAGGACAGGTAGAGCGCATTAAACGTGCCAAAGCAATGGTGGCGAAAATGGACGAGCTTGGTTTCGGCAACTGTACCAATACGGGAGCTTGCGAACAGGAATGTCCCAAGAATATCTCCATCAGTCATATCGCCCGGTTGAACCGCGAGTTCCTGAAAGCAAAAATCAGGGACTAAATCAAACGGGATTAATCTATAAAGCGTTTTGTCCTAGCGTAGGACAGGACGCTTTTCTTTTGTGAGTCGATCGGAAAATAGGATTAATTAACATTCTGGATTTAACTTTTTTCCGTTTTAACTGTCTTACTGTATAGATTTGCATTTGCAAACGATTTGATTATTTACTAAAACACATCAGTTATGAAATCAAAGAAACTATGGATGACGGGTTTACTTGCCATTCTTATGATGGGAGGCACAGTAAGCGCACAAGTACGGTTTGGAATAAGAGGAGAAGTGGGGATCAACCAACCGTCCTTTACCCGAGACCTGTATTCGGTGGAGAATATGAATGATTTTAAGGTGGGTCCTACGTTGGAATTTATGCTCCCTGTTGTTGATTTTGGCATAGAAGGATCGGTTTTATACAGCAACGAGAAGATGAATGTGAAAACCGTAAGCGAACAGGGAATCAAAACTATTGTGGAAGATATCTCCAGCCATTCCATTGACGTTCCGGTAAACCTAAAATACAAAATCGGACTGATCTCTCCGGTAAAAGTGTTTCTGGCTGCCGGACCTTACGCCAATTTCCGGCTGGCGGGAGATGATTTTGAGTATGAAGCATTCATGGACAAGGTAGAGGCGAAAAAATTTCAAGCAGGCATTAATCTGGGTGCCGGATTGGAACTGATCAATCGCGTGGCCGTAGGGTTTAATTACAGGATGAAACTAACCGACGACTATGCTGTAAATGAACCCGCTCTTGAAGATATTTTTAATCAGAAAGACGGAATTTGGTCCGTTACCGCTACCCTGTTTTTCTAAATGAAACATGTTGTTTGCTGATGTAGTCCTGCCGCTTCCCTTAGCCGAATCTTTTACCTACGCCGTTCCTGTAGAAATGCAAGGAAAGATAGGTGTCGGGTTCAGGGTGATCGTTCCTTTCGGAAGACGGAAGTTCTACACGGCGGTGGTCCTAAAGCTACACCACAATCCTCCAAAAGGAATTGAAGTAAAGGAGATTCATTCCCTCACCGACTCACATCCGGTTGTTAATGAACAACAGATCCGGTTGTGGGAGTGGGTCTCTTTTTATTATTTGTCGCCGCTGGGTGATGTTTATAAAGCAGCCCTGCCATCGATGATGAAGCCACAGGATTTGGAGGAAAGGTATAAATCCAGGACGGAAACCTATATCCGGCTCAACACAGGCATCCACGATGTTGACCGGCTTACCGGCCGGGCCAAAAAACAGGCCGGACTGTATCAGGCGTTGAAAAGATTATTTTCTGAAGAGGGGATTGAGCGTATTCCACTAAGAGAGGTTGCCCCGAAAACCGGGTACAGCAATACTGTTTTAAAGGGGTTGACGGAGAAAAAAATAGTAATCAAATACTCCGAAGAGGTAAGCCGGATCGACAGGCAGACGGTATTGTTATCGCGCAAAGCGTTTACATTAAACGACTATCAGAAAAAAGCACTTGAAGAGGTAAACAGCTGCTTCGAAGAAAAGAATGTTTGCCTGTTGCACGGTGTCACTTCGAGTGGAAAGACCGAAATCTACATTCACCTCATCGAAGAGCAGTTGAATCAAGGGAAGCAAACGCTATACCTGGTTCCCGAGATTGCCCTTACCACACAACTGACATGCAGGCTTCAAGCTGTTTTTGGAGATAAACTCGGAATCTATCACTCCAAGATAAACGATAACGAACGCACGGAGATCTGGCAAAAAATGGTGTCGGGTTCGCCCTATGAAATCGTTATCGGCGTGCGGTCATCGCTCTTTCTGCCTTTTCGGCGGCTGGGACTGGTGATCGTGGATGAAGAGCACGAGACCAGCTACAAGCAACAGGAGCCTGCGCCCCGCTACCACGCGCGAGACACAGCCATCGTGCTGGCACAAATCTATAGAGCAAAAACGTTACTGGGATCGGCTACGCCATCCATCGAGACATTTTACAACGCCAAAACCGGAAAGTACGGGTTTGTGACCCTCGAAAAACGGTTTGAAGAAATTGAGCTTCCTTTCGTCTCATTGGAGAACACCCGGGAGCTACGCCGGACAAAAAAAATGAAAACGTTACTGGCTCCGGGACTGATCGAAAAGATAAATACTGCATTGGAATCGGGTGAGCAGGTAATCCTGTTTCGCAACAGGCGCGGGTTCGCCCCGATGCTGGAATGCAAACTTTGCGGCTGGACACCAAAATGCAGCCGCTGTGACGTATCGCTTGCCTACCATAAAAATAGCCGGGAGCTGAAATGTCATTACTGCAACAAAGCATATAAACCGGCCAGCGAATGTCCTGTTTGTCACGAAAAGAGCATAGAGCCTGTCGGCATGGGTACCGAGAAGCTGGAAGAGGAAGTGACACAACTCTTCCCTGGCATCGCTGTCGCGCGGATGGATACCGATACCACACGCGGAAAGCATTCGTATCAAAAAATAATCTCCGATTTTCAAAACCGGAAAGTACAGATTTTAGTGGGCACTCAAATGCTGGCGAAAGGGCTGGATTTCGACAACGTGGGGATCGTGGGAATCATTGCTGCCGACGGACTCCTTAATCACCCCGATTTCCGTTCGCACGAACGGGGTTTCCAACTGATGCTGCAGGCCGCGGGACGCGCCGGCAGAAAGAGCCGGCAAGGGGAAGTTGTCATCCAAACTGCTGACCCTGAACAACCGATTTACCGGTACCTGCAAGCAAACGATTACGAAAGCTTTTATCATTCCCAGCTTGCAGAGCGAAAACTATTCAATTATCCACCGTTTAAACGATTAATATCCGTTGTTATCAAGCACCGGGATGAACAGAAAGCAGAATCGGGCGCTGAATTTTTCGCCCGGTTATTAAAACAATCGCTCGGGGAGATGGTGCTCGGACCTAATAAACCGCTTATCAGCCGTATCCAACGGTATCATATCCGCCACATCCTGCTCAAGCTCGATAACCAGCTGTCACCCGCCAAAATCCGGCAATTCATTAAATCCGTTGAATCCCGTTTCCGGGAAAACCCGGATTTTAAATACATGGGCACGTATTACGATGTGGATGTGATGGGCTAGCGTAACGCAAAAAACCGAACTGCCTCCGCAATTCGGTTCTTACTTGACATCTCGCTAATGCGAAACCTTATTTCATTTCAATTTCTTCTTTCAGGTCTATTTCGTTGTTTTCCTTGTCGTAAAACGCATATTGCAAGAATCCCAAACTCTGATTGGGTATTACTTTCAACGCAACATCGTATTTCTTTTTCCATTTGTATTTCAACGAAAACAAACCTTGTTGAATATATGCCGCAACATAAGGATGTATGTGCAGACTGAATTTCTTCACTTTTAATTTGTTAGTCAAATAATCGATTTTTCCTTCCAACGTGTCGGTAAATAAAATCGACGATTTAATCTTCCCTTTTCCAAAGCAGGTGGGGCATACCTCGCTTGTTGCTAATTCCATTTCGGGGCGCACGCGTTGACGCGTGATTTGCATCAACCCGAATTTGCTCAGTGGAAGAATTTTGTGTTTCGCTCTGTCCGATGCCAGAAACTCGTTCATCTTGTTGAACAGCTTGTTGCGGTGATCGCCTGAACTCATGTCGATGAAATCGACAACGATGATACCTCCCATGTCACGCAGACGCAATTGGCGGGCAATTTCCTCGGCGGCAGCAACATTCACTTCAAAGGCGCTGTCTTCCTGACCGAGCGATTGTTTGTTGCGGTTTCCGCTGTTCACGTCAATGACGTGTAATGCTTCGGTATGCTCGATAATGAGATAAGCGCCGTTCTTAAACGTAACGGTTTTGCCAAAGAGCGATTTAATTTGTTTGGTGATGCCAAAGTTGTCCAATATGGGCGTTGCCCCGTTGTAATGTTTTACTACATTTTTCCGGTCGGGAGCAATTAAGCTGACATACTCGGCAATCTGTTTTGCCACATCCGGATCGTTGATGTGGATCTGTTCAAACGACGGGCTGAAAATATCGCGAAGCAACCCGACCGTTCGCCCTGTTTCTTCAAAAACCAGCGACGGTGCTTTTGCTTTTGGCAATTTCTCTGCGGTATCTTCCCAGCGTTTAACCAATGCCTTTAACTCCGCATCAAGCTCTGCCACTCTTTTCTCTTCGGCGTTGGTACGAATGATTACACCAAAGTTCTTGGGCTTGATGCTCTGCACGAGTTGTCGAAGACGTGCGCGCTCCTCGCGCGATTTAATTTTTTGCGAGACCGAAACGCGGTCGATAAACGGAATCAATACCATGAATCTCCCGGCAAATGAAATTTCAGCGGTCAACCTCGGACCTTTGGTCGAGATAGGCTCCTTGGCGACTTGCACCAAGATCTCCTGGCCCACCTTCAGCTTGTCCGATATGGATCCCTCTTTTTCGATCTCGGGCTGCAACTTCATTTTCTGCAACAACGGTATCTTTTTCTTGTCTTCAATCGTTTTCAGAAAACTCGAAACAGAGTTAAATTCTACCCCTAAATCCAAATAGTGAAGAAAAGCGTCCTTTTTGTGTCCTACATCTACAAATGCAGCATTTAGCGCAGGCATCAACTTTTTGACCCTGCCTAAATAGATGTTTCCCACCGCATACGATTCACTTTGGCTCTCCTGCTGTAACTCTACGAGTTTTTTGTTATCGAGAACCGCCAGCGTAATCTCCTTAGGCTGAACATCCACTACAAGTTCGCTTGCCACAATTTTTTGTTTTTTAAATGTTTAGTTAATCAGGCTTTCCGCTCCTCCGAGCAGAAAGCGGTGTTCTCACGAACACTTCTTGAAATGATTATACACAAAGAACAAACTTGTCCGATATAATCTTTAAGTTTGTTCCCGTATATAATTGTGTTAAAAACTTTCAAAAAGACTATTTCTTCTTTTTATGCCTGTTTTTCCTTAGTCTTTTTTTTCGTTTATGAACAGCCATTTTATGCCTTTTTCTTTTTTTTCCGCTTGGCATCTTCTTTAGTTTTTAAAATTTACGTAATCCTGTTATTTATTGGTGTTATCCTTAACTTGAGCAACAAATGTTTTTGCCGGTTTAAAAGCAGGGATATTGTGTGCAGGGATAATGATGGTCGTATTTCTAGAAATGTTGCGAGCAGTCTTTTCGGCTCTTTTTTTCACGATAAAACTACCGAAACCTCTTAAATAAACGTTCTCTTTATTTGCTAACGAATCCTTTACAACCTCCATAAAAGATTCTACTGTTGCCAAAACAGATGCTTTATCCACACCCGTATTCTTCGCAATTTCGTTTACAATGTCTGCCTTAGTCATTTTATTATTTTTTTAATGTTAGTGATAATATAGTTAATTCTTAAAATTTTGGACTGCAAAATATATAGCTTTTTTTTCATCCCAAAAAATAAATGGGTTTTTATTTTATTTTTTTCACTCATTTTCTTGAAAGCACCGGTTTTTAACGTAGTTTTGCAACAAACTTCGCAAAGATAATGCATAAAAAAGAGAACGACAAACTGATCAGCAACCTTTTACAAGACTGGTACGTACGTCATCGAAGAATGTTGCCCTGGAGAGATTCCAATGACCCGTACGCTGTCTGGGTGTCTGAGATTATTTTACAACAAACCCGGGTGAACCAGGGACACGACTACTTCCTGCGGTTCATGAAAAGGTTCCCCGACGTAAAATCGCTGGCTAAGGCACCGGAAGATGAGGTACTGAAGACCTGGCAAGGATTGGGTTATTACTCCCGTGCAAGAAACCTGC
>JALHIE010000039.1 GCA_022840285.1 Porphyromonadaceae bacterium | reverse complement strand
ATCGCCCAACCCACTGATCCCATCCTCTTTTTCGGGCCTGGAGATCACTTCGTGGGGAACCGTTGTGGTAAATTCAGACACCATGCAAACTGCCGATGAAACCATTTTTGCCGGCGGCGATATTGTCCGGGGCGGAGCAACGGTAATCCTGGCCATGGGTGACGGTAGAAAGGCGGCCAAGGCGATGCACGCGTCAATGAGCTGACAAGTACTCCCCTATCTTTCCGCTGATCTGTAACAACGAAATTTCATAAAGCTTGGTGCGGTACTGTGCGGTGAGTAACCGTTGCTCGGCCTGGAGAAGGCTTACCTGTGCTTCTCGCAACAGAATCCCCGACAAGTCGCCCAACTTATACCTGTCCATCGCAATCTCGTAGTTGATTTGCGCATTTTCCAGGCTCTCCTTTTCGAGATTGGTCAACTGTATGTTGTTTTGATAAGCGAGCCACATATTGGCAAAATCGCTCTGTAGCATGAGCTTCTGCCGTTCCACCTGAAGTTCGCGGTTGTCTATCCGGATCCGTGCATTTTTCTGTTCACGACTCCTGTTAAACCCGTCGAAAATGGTAAAACCAAGCGTAACCCCTACCGCAGGGCCCCAGGTCCGCTGCTTGTCGAAATTCCCTTTGGTGTAATCGTAGTGTGTGAATCCGTATCCGCCGTTCAGCCTCAGGTAAGGATAATTCTGGCTTTGCACCGTTTTTAAATCAAGCTCGCTCAGCACCTTGTTTTTTTCGGTCAGGAGCAGCGCGGTATTTACTTTCATCATGTTGTCGTAAAGTGCCGATTTCGACAGCATCGGGTCAAACGAGATGGTTGTATCGGCAGCCATAAACTGCTGTTCAACATTACCTGTACCCATCATCTCATTCAACAGGATGCGCGAACTGTGCAAAACCTCGTATTGCTGAATCAATTGTGAGCTATCGGCATTAAAATCCACACGTGCCTGCTGCAGGTCGAGCCGGGAGAGAGACCCTATCTGGTAACGTGCCTCTACTATGCGCAGCCGTTCACGTGAGAGGTTTAGCGCCTGGCGTAAATTCCGCATGCGTAACGTTTGCTGAACGTAGTTATAGTATTCAGCCGAAATACCGGCAATAAAGTTTTCCACCTCCAACCGAGTATTCAGTTCACCCACCGACTTCAGTTCCTGCAGACGTTTATGGTTTGTTTGAACCTTAAATCCCTCAAAGAGGGTCCAGTTCAGGTTTAAACCTGCATCAAGCGTTTTTGTCGCTGAATTCCTCGTCGCAACGGCCTCGTTCCCGTCGGCCGGATACTGATCGGTGTTACTTTCCCGAACACTATAACCTGAGCTCAGTCCCAAGGAGGGGAGGAACCCGGCGTTGCCCAACGTTTGGTTATTGTCGGATATTCGTTGTTCGTTCCTGGTTATTTTCAGGTCGTAGTTGTTCTCCAGTCCGATGCGTATCACCTCATTCAAATCAATAACTGCCTGTGCGACCGATAAAAAGGGGAGCAAAAGTGCGATAGTCGGAAATGCAAATCTCTTTAATTTAAACATGTTGAACATCGGTGGTTTCTTTTGTTTTCGATTTTCTGTTGGTGGATAAATACATGTACATAGCCGGAACGACAAACAACGTCAACAGGGTGGAAATAAGCATACCTCCAACCACGGCAATACCCATGGCGATACGTCCGTTGGCTCCTTCTCCGGTTGCCAGAGCCAGTGGGAGCAGTCCCAGAATAGTGGAAATACTTGTCATTAAGATTGGCCTCAACCGCTGGATGGAGGCACCCATCACAGCTTCGTGCTTGCTCATCCCCGTCGCCTGGCGTTGGTTGGAGAACTCAACGATAAGGATTCCGTTCTTGGCAACCAAACCAATCAACATGATGATCCCTATCTGACTGTAGATGTTCATGGTAACACCGAACAGCCACATAAAGAGCAAGGCTCCAAAAACCGCTAACGGAACGGTAAGCATGATCACGAACGGATCTTTGAAACTCTCGAATTGTGCGGCCAACACCAGGAAAATCAGTATGATGGCCAGCCCGAAAGCAAAAAGCAGACTGGAGGAACTTTCGCGAAAGTTCCTCGATTCGCCCTCCAGCGCCGTCCGAAAGGTTTCGTCGAGCACCTCTGCCGCAATCCTGTCCATTTCTTCCAACCCTTCGCCCAGCGAATACCCCTGTGCCAATCCGGCTGAAACGGTTGCGGAGTTAAACCGGTTGTACCGGTACAACTGCGGCGGAGCAACGGTCTCTTCGAGTTTGACCAGGTTGTCCATTTGGATCATCTGTCCCGAAGAGTTTTTCAGGTAGATGGTTTTCAGATCGAGTGGCGTATTCCGTTGCTGACGATTTATCTCTCCCAGTACCTGATACTGTTTCCCGTTCATGTAAAAGTATCCCATGCGCTGGCCGCTCAATGCATATTGAAGCGTCTGTCCTATATCGCGGGTACTAACACCCAGCAAAGCAGCCTTATCCCTGTCGATCACGATCCGGGTTTCGGGCTTGGTGAACTTCAGGTTCACGTCAGCCATCTGAAAATAGGGGCTTTGATTCACTTTCTCCATGAACGGAGGAATAAACTCCTGAAGTTTTTCGATGTTGGGCGCTTGCAAGACATATTGAATTGGCATTCCTCCGCGGCGCCCGCCAAATGTGGACTGCTGTTGTACAAATGCGCGGGCGGCTGTCTGGTTTCTTACTGCAACCGATAACGCATCGGCCACCTCCATCTGGCTTCTTTCGCGCTCCTTGATATCCGGCAAAACAAGACGGACCATTCCAAAAGTACCCCTGATCATGGTGATGTTCGAATTGCTTTCCCACGCCACCGAATCGGCTATTCTGGAAATACCTTCGGTATAATCCCTTGTAAACTCAAAAGTCGCCCCTTCGGGGGTAGATGTACGGATCATGATTTGCGAACGGTCCTCCAAGGGCGCCATTTCGGCCGGAATGACGTTCCACAAAACCACAATAAGCACCAACGCCACCCCAATAACCGGATAAATCAACCACCTGTGGTGAAGAAACGCCTTCAGCGACCTGTTGTAAAAGGCATTCATCCCCTGGAAGATCTTCTCGGTCTTTTCATAGATCTTATCGTGTTTTTCTTTCTTTTTCAGCAGTTTGGACGATAGCATCGGGACAAAGGACAACGCTACGAAAGAGGAAATAATCACTGCGCCCGAAATAACGATACTGAATTCCCGAAACAATCTCCCCGTCATTCCTTCCAGGAAGATGATCGGAAAGAATATGGCGACCAGCGTGATGGTTGTCGATATAACGGCAAAAAATATCTCTTTCGAGCCTTCCACGGATGCCTCCCTGGGTCGCATTCCCTGCTCCACTTTAGAATAGATGTTTTCAACCACCACAATGGCATCGTCTACCACCAATCCTACGGAAAGCACCACCGCAAGCATGGAAAGCACGTTGATGGAGAACCCCGCCAGGTACATGATGAAGAATGTACCGATAAGTGAAATGGGGATAACCAGGGTAGGGATAAGCGTTACGCGGCTGTTTCTCAGGAAAAGGAAAATCACCAGCACCACCAGGGCAAAAGCAATCAAAACCGTTGCCTGTACCTCGGAGATGGACGCACGGATAAACCGCGTATTATCGAAAGCGACATCGAGCTTGACATCTTCGGGCAGGTCTTTGCGCATCTGCTCTATCCTCAATGCCGCCTCGTTGGCAATCACAATCTGGTTGGCTCCGGGTTGCGGGATGATCACACAGCTGACCATAGGAATTCCGTTACGCCGGAGAATGTTTTTCCGATTTTCCGTATCCAGTTCCGCCGTCCCGACGTCACCAAATCGCACGATCCGGTAATCGTCCTCAATGATCACCATGTTGTTAAACTCTTCGGGGGTCTGCATCAGTCCCATCGTACGGATGGACTGCTCAATGTGGTCTCCTTCGATGCTTCCGGCCGGCAATTCGATGTTTTCCCTGTCCAGGGCATTTTTCACATCCATGGGGGTAATGTTGTAGGATGCCATTCTAACCGGATCGAGCCACAAACGCATCGAATACCGGTTTTCTCCCCAAATCTCCACCGCACTCACGTTTGAAATGGTTTGCAGACGCTCCTTTACCGTAAGTTCGGCAATTTCGGACAGCTGCAACAAAGAACGCGTGGGACTTTCCACCGTGACCTGCATGATCGGGTCGGCATCGGCATCTGCTTTTGCAACCGTTGGAGGGTCCGCATCACGCGGCAAGTAGCGTTGCGCCCTGGAAACCTTGTCGCGCACATCGTTGGCAGCCGTTTCCATATCAACGGTCAATTCAAATTCAACCGTTATCCTCGAGCTTCCCTGGCTACTCTGACTCATCAGCGAGCGAATGCCGGGAATACCGTTGATGTTTTGTTCAAGCGGCTCTGTAATCTGGTTCTCAATCACTTCGGCATTCGCGCCGGGGTAACTCACAGAAACCGTGATGATGGGATTATCCACGTTGGGATACTCGCGTACGGCCAGGCTGGTATATCCGATTATCCCGAAAATGATGATGATCAGCACCATCACCGTGGCCAATACCGGACGATTTATACTGAGTTCGGATAAGGTCATGCTGTTACTCTGTTGGGTTGGAAATTATTTCTGAAATTTTCACCGGCAACCCGTTTCTCAACTGCATCACACCGGTCACCAGCAACGTATCTCCTGCGGAAAGTCCGGAAAGGACCTGTACAGAAGATGCTGTCCGGTACCCTTTGGTTATCTCCACCTCTTGTGCCACTCCATTCCTGTAAACGTAGGCTATATCCCTTCCCATTTCGGTAATGCTCGAGATGCTGGGTATAACGATGGCATCGGGGATTTCACTGATTAGTGTCTGAATGGAGGCGGAAATGCCCGGCTTCAGTTTTCCGCCCGGATTGTCGTACCGTGCACGGGCTTTCAGCGTGAGCGTCTTGGGATCCAACTGTGACTCCACGGCATACACCTCTGCCTCGTATGTGGTTAAGTCGTTGGCTACCGTAAAGGTTATTTTCGCCCCGGGAGGTATCTGACTGACCTGATTTTCGTTCATGGAAAATTCCAACTTCAACGGTGAAATTTTCGTCAGTTTCGAAACGATCACTGCGGGTGACGCATATGCTCCCACGCTAACCTGGCGCAAACCGATGACTCCGCTGAACGGCGCTCGCAGTTCGGTCTGTGCAATCCTTGATTCTATCAGGTCGATATCGGCTTTTAGTTTTTCCAGTTCGGTGGTGACCGTCTGGTAGGTCTCCTGGCTGATCGCATCTTTTTCCAACAGGGTTCCCTGTCTGAAAACCCGATCCTGCGCCAAAGGAAGCTGTGTCTGAAGTTTTCTTAATTCAGCTTGTAAAGGTGCGTCGTTGACCTTGGCGAGCAGCGCTCCCTGAGCAACAAAAGATCCTTCCCGAAAATAGATATGGGTAATTTTGCCGGAGGTTTCAAAAGTGAGATCAACCTCTTCCTCGGGTAATAAAACACCCCGGGCAATATAAAGGTCGCTGCGCAGAAGCTGCGGTCGCAAAATCGCAGCAGTCACGCTCAACTGCTGTCTTCCTGCTCCTCCTCCGCCACCACCCCTGGATGGTCCCTGACTTTCTTTTTGTGGATTACCGGAGGAAAACATCGATTTAATTTTCGGGAAAAAAGCCATTCCCAAGATCAGCAAACCAATAACTGTAAACAGTGTGATTTTGGTGTTTTTATTCATTATTTAGTCCAAATTTGGCCAAATTTAGCGATTAAAAACCACAACAAAGGAATACAACCGTTCTTTTTAGACTTTTTTAAAATTCAAAATCGACAGACCGGATAAATCCATCGACGAAAAGCCATGAAAGAGCCTGTCAAATTTTCTTTGGCTTACAGGCTTGTTTTTCTTTTTTAACCTTTGCCCCACACTTCTTACAGACGTATTTAGGTTGTTCGGTCGCCTCAAAATCGTTGTCTTTACAAGCTGTCTTGCCCATACCGGTATTTTACCGGATAGAACAGCCAAAACCTGTTTTTTGTTTTGAAAACCGGAATAATTTAAGTTGTTCAACTTTCGCACGTGTCGCGATGACAGCTAAAGCTTAATGTTCAACAACAAATGCATAAGCGGTAGCATCCGGCATGCCCGTCGCACCGTAATACGTGCCGATCTTCCCTTTTATTTTCACCTCCTTGTTCAAGTTCTCCGGGTGTGTTTTCAAGTTCAGGGTATCCCTAATCTCTCCCAAAGGAAGAGACACGGGAAATGTCTTTGAGCCGCTCGTTTCGCCGGGCAACCCGGCCAAAGCCAGGGAGGTCATTTTGATCTTGGTGCTATCGGCCAGGTCGTTGGTAAAAGAACCGACCGCAGTGCCTGCATAATATCCTACGATAAATCCTTTTACCCAAACCCCGCTTGCCGGAGATACATTCCGGGCATCTTCAACGGTGTACGGATTTTCGGGGGTTCCCTCTCCTACGGGCTGATAGACCTTAAAATCTTTTGGTACCGTTACCGTTATCCCGGGCACATCCATCCAATCAGCGATGACAGCTTTCACACTAAGCGGAGAACGTGTATCTAACTCGATCGTATAGGTATATTTATACCCCGGATCGAACGAGGTGATGGTGGACGAACTGTTCAGGTCGTACAGGTAACCGTATTCTCCGTTTATGATTTCAAGGGTTGCATCCGCGAGGCTTTCAGCAGGTAAAACAATGGCTTCGGCAAACGCTCCACCGTCACTCATTTTCATCGCGATATCTCCTTTCGTGGAAGCCGTTTGTGACTTATCGGTCAGGGAAAACACTCCCCGGGTATTAACCCCTTTTACCGTTACAGCAGTATTCACTAACGCTGTCTCGTCGATGGTTTTAAGATGGACGACCAGTTTCGATAACTGGTGAGAGAAAGAGAGATCCACGAATGAGGAGTTTTTGTTCAAACCCGCGGCATTGTCTGAATACAACAGATCGATTGCGTTCTGGTCCGTCTGATCGGTCACATCGACAGAATATTCAAAAGCCGAGGTGACAGTCCCGTAGGGATAATAGGCTACGAAATCCACAGTTGAACCGTCCATCGGAAACTTCACATCGTGAGCAACGGCGGGAGGATTAAAGGTGCCGTCGCCCTCCGTCACGTATTTCGCATTTTTTGCCAGAACGGACTCTGGGGCCAACCCACTTCCGGCCGTCACCATATAGATTCCAATGGCATCCCCCTGCGACCAGTCATTACTAGTCGCCCGCGTTTTCACGCCATCAATGCGTGCGTTTACCCTGATGCTTCTGTTGATGATTGAAAAATCGATTCTTTCGCCTTCGCAAGAAAATAAAAACGATAGCATCAGCAATAAAATCAGATGATTTGTTTTCATATTTCATTACATTTAAGAGTCAATCCGGCAAGATAATAAGAGAAAACATTATTTCCAAAAAAAACTTGATTTTTTTACGTTTATGTTGCATGATATTAACCTGTTTAATCCGATGCAACACCCTTGAATGAATCGGTTTTCAAATTTATTTGTAATTTTGTTTTTTAAGCAGTAATCACCGTCCAAAATAATCCCGCGTGAAAAGATCTATCGTCGTTACTTGGCTTATGTGCGTTACGGGCATTATGTTTGCCCAGGAGTTAACCGAGGATACAAATCCAATAACCGATCGGCTTGAAAAAATTTATATTCAAACCGATAAGTCAGTTTACATATCGGGAGAACGAATGTGGTTGCGCGCTCACCTGGTGGATGCAGCAACCAATCTTCCCGTTTTTTTGAGTCGTTACATATATATAGAACTGTTCAACCCGTTCAATGAACTGATGAAACGGGTGAAAATTCGGCCCGACAGCCTCGGCGTCTACTCGGGGTACGTCAACCTGGAGGAGGACCTGGCAGAGGGAAACTACACGCTTAGGGCCTATACCCGATACATGCGAAACCAAGGGAACCAGGCTTTCTTCAAGAAAACAATCACCGTGCTGGATCCCTACTCGTTACAAGTTGAACCCATCCCGGATATTGGGGTCGAAAAAGACAGAATCAACGTGAACTTCCGGTTCGTGGATCGAACGAGCGGCGACACGATCGCTCCGGAGATCGTAACCGTTAAGCTTTCTGACGAAACTACGCGAACCCTCGCACCAAGGAACGGAACGAACTACCGCACCTCAGTTTCTCTATCGAAAAGCAGAAGCAACAACCATCTCCTCTTGGGCATCGTACATGGGGGACGGATATACAACCGGTTCTATGTCCTCCCTTACGCGTCCGATGATTTCGAGGTATCGTTCCACCCAGAGGGCGGATACCTCATCCCCGGTAAGAGATGCCGGGTGGGATTCAAGGCGATCAACCCTTCCGGCCTGGGTGAAAAAGTGTCTGGGATCGTTTATAACTCCAAAAATGAAGAGGTGGCGAGAATGGCAACCTACAAGTTGGGGATGGGATTGTTTGACTTTACGGTTGAACCCGACGAAACATACTACGCCCTCTGTGAAACCAAAACCGGCGCAGTTAAACGGATCGGCCTTCCCATTCCAGAACCCCGGGCAATAACAGTAAGCGTCGGACGTACCGCCGACCGGGTCGTGGTAACGCTTCTGAAAGGAGAAAGTGCGCCCGACGGCCCTCTATCGTTGCTGGTGCACAATAAGGGAAGCATACTTTATCACGAGCCGTGGTCGCCCCAAACCGACAGTTACGCATTTTCCGGGAGTTCACTCCCCATTGGGATCACAAGCTTTATGTTGGTGGGCAGCGATCACGAGTTGCTGAGCGAACGGCTGATTTTCAACTGGAGGGAGGAGGAGTTGGCGCAGTTGCAATTTAAGCCCTCCTCTCCCGTTTACACCCCCCGGGAAAAGATTCGTCTCGGCTTTCAACTATCAGACGTAGACACGATTACATTTTACAATAACTTCGCCATCTCCGTTACGGATAAGGACAGGGTCGCACTGGATACAAGCAACGACCTCGTATCGACGCTGTTGCTCTCCTCGGAACTTAAAGGACATATCGAATCGCCGGCAACTTATGTTACCGGCGGCGTCTTGAATCGATTGGCTCTCGATGCCTTACTGACAACGCAGGGATGGAGCAGGTACGATATCTCCAGCGTGATCAAAGGAAAGGTTCGACCGTCCGGTGGATTTGAGCCCGAACAGTATCAGGAAATCAACGGATCGACCGAAGCCCTGTTGAGAAGCATGAAAGATGGGGAGGTCAGCTTGATTGCAACACTTGATACGCTGCTGAGTACAGTAACAACCCCGGTCGATGAGAATGGCCGATTCCATTTTAAAGTTGAATACCCCGAAGGAACCACGATAACGGTTCAGTCGCTCAGCAAGAAAGGCAGCAGGAGCAACCTGATCCATATCGACCCCGTGACTTTCCCGGATAACGCTCATGCTACGTTACCGGCAGCGAAACAGACACCCTACTCATCCGGCTTCGACCAGGATGCCTATTTGAAAAAGGCAAACGATGAGTACTCCATGAAACATGGAATCCGGACCATCATGTTGGATGAGGTGACCGTTACAGCTCCCGGCCCGCAACGGTATAAAGAGTCAAAATTCTACTCTCCCATCTCAGCCACAGGGCTGGTGACTGCCGAAGAGATCGAAAAAAGGAAAGTGAGCAGCTTGCGTTCGTTGTTGGTATCCAGCTCGGGGATCGTCGTGAAGTCCGACCGCGTGACTACGACCCGCTCCGATTTGCCGGTGTTGTTTGTGATCGATAACATCACGTACGAGGATTTCTTCGATCAACTCGACGGAATTGATGTGTCGTCGATAGACAATCTGTTTATCATGAAAGACAATACGTTTATGTTAGGCTATTATCCCAACACAAGCGGTGCAGTAGTGATCACGACCAAAACCGGATTTGTTCAGAAAAACACCCTGTCCAGGAATATCGATCGAATTCAACCGTTGGGATACCAGCAACCCGCGGAGTTCTACTCCCCGAAATACGGGACGAGGGAAGAGTTGGAATCGTCCGATCCCGATTATCGCACTACGATCTACTGGAATCCCAACGTGCAATTTTCACGGGAAGGAGACGCAGTAGTCGAGTTTTACGCGGCCGACACTCCCGCCACCTACCAAGTCGTGGGGGAAGGGGTTAACGGAATGGGTAAATTGATCCGTTTCACAAAAGAGATCGTGGTGGAAAGCAGCTCCGGTGGAGATAGTTACTTTTGATCCGTGGAACAGGGAAAAAATTTACTTTTTTTCCTTATCTTTGTATCCCAATAAAAAAAAACAGGATAAATGGCTATGTTCGAAAATTTAAGTGACAGACTGGAAAGGTCGTTTAAGATACTCAAAGGTGAAGGAAAGATCACCGAAATTAACGTTGCTGAAACGTTGAAAGATGTTCGCCGTGCCCTGCTCGATGCCGACGTAAACTACAAGACCGCCAAGGAGTTTACTGAAAGTGTCCGTCAAAAAGCCCTTGGGCAGGACGTGCTGACAGCAGTGAAGCCGCATCAGTTGATGGTAAAGATCGTTCACGATGAATTGGCCCTTTTAATGGGTGAAACCGCGACGGACATCAACATCAAGGGCAGTCCGGCTATCATTTTGATGTCGGGCCTGCAAGGTTCCGGAAAGACCACTTTCTCGGGGAAACTGGCCAACCTGTTGAAATCGAAACGGGGAAAAAACCCGTTGCTGGTTGCCGGCGACGTGTATCGTCCGGCCGCTATTGAACAGTTGAAGATACTGGGAGAACAAATCGGTGTGCCGGTTTATTCCGAAGAAGAGAATAAGAATCCGGTTAAGATTGCTCAGAACGCCGTTCAGTATGCCAAGCAACACGGAAAAGACCTGATAATCATAGATACCGCTGGCCGGCTGGCTATAGATGAGGCGATGATGACGGAAATTACCGCCATCAAAAATGCAGTAAATCCGCAAGAGATCCTGTTCGTGGTAGATGCCATGACCGGCCAGGATGCCGTGAACACGGCAAAAGAATTCAACGACCGGTTGGATTTCAACGGCGTTGTCCTTACCAAGCTCGACGGAGACACTCGCGGAGGTGCAGCCTTATCCATCCGTTCGGTGGTAAACAAACCCATCAAATTTGTAGGAACGGGAGAAAAACTGGATGCTATTGATGTTTTCCATCCGGAACGTATGGCCGATAGGATTCTCGGTATGGGTGATATTGTTTCGTTGGTTGAAAAAGCGCAGGAGCAATACGACGAAGAAGAAGCCCGCCGCTTGCAAAAGAAAATCGCCAAAAATCAGTTCGACTTCAACGATTTTATCGCACAGATTCAACAGATCAAAAAGATGGGCAACCTGAAAGACCTGGCTTCGATGATCCCGGGTGTAGGAAAACAGATAAAGGACCTGGATATCGATGACGACGCTTTCAAAAACATCGAAGCCATCATCCGCTCCATGACTCCTCAAGAAAGGACCAATCCTGAGATTCTGAACGGAAGCCGTAGAGCACGTATAGCTAAAGGGAGCGGGACTAACGTGCAGGAGGTCAACAACCTGATCAAGCAGTTCGACCAGACCCGGAAGATGATGCGTGCAATGACATCAGGCGGAGGAAAGGCGATGATGAGAAACATGAGAAGAAGATAAAAGTCAAGGGACACAGGAGATATGCAATTAATTGACGGAAGAGCCGTAGCGGCACAAATCAAAAAAGAGATCGCCGAAGAGGTGGCACGGATCAAGGCACAAGGCGGAAAAACACCTCATTTGGCAGCGGTATTGGTTGGACATGATGGGGGCAGTGAAACCTATGTGGCCAGTAAAGTCCGCGCTTGCGAAGAAGTAGGGTTTCAATCGACCCTGATTCGTTACGAGGATGACGTCACCGAAGAAGAACTGCTCGCGTGCGTAGATCAGCTTAATAACGATGCCGATGTGGATGGATTTATTGTTCAGCTGCCGTTACCCGGCCACATTTCGGAAGGCAGGATCACGGAAGCCATCGATTACCGTAAGGATGTGGATGGATTCCACCCGGTCAATGTAGGCCGTATGGCCATCGGGCTCCCCTGCTTTCTTTCGGCTACCCCTTCGGGAATAATGGAACTCCTTAAGCGGTACGAAATTGAAACCAGGGGTAAGCATTGTGTAATTTTGGGCAGAAGCAATATCGTGGGCAAACCGGCCGCATTATTAATGATGCAAAAGGGATATCCCGGCGATTGTACAGTAACCGTGTGCCATAGCCGCACAAAAAACATCAAAGAAATATGTCTCCAGGCGGACATTATTATCGCGGCACTGGGTGTCCCCGAATTTTTAAAAGCCGATATGGTGAAAGAAGGGGCTGTGGTTATTGATGTGGGTACAACCCGTGTTCCGAGTGACAAAACCAAATCGGGATTTAAACTTACCGGCGATGTTGCTTTCCATGAGGTAGCTCCCAAGTGCAGTTATATCACCCCTGTACCGGGGGGAGTCGGGCCAATGACCATTGTTTCCCTGTTAAAAAACACCCTCCTGGCTGGAAAGAAAACGATAGTGTAATGCGGTTAATATTTCACCCATTATCATTTTTTTCATTAAACTCAAAAAAAATAACAAAAAAAGGACAATTTATTAAATATTTAAGCTATATTTGCAGGTCGACAAGAATTGAAATAGTAAAATCACGGTTTGATAGTTGTTGAGTTGTTTAGGAATCAGCGTCTCTCAGTTACTGTACGTACTTTCAGTTTAACTCTAAGTAAGTGATATTATGTCAATTATTCGCCTCTCATATCTCAGCTCATGCCTTATCGTCCTTTTGGCGGTTCTGAGCTCCTGCTACCAGGGGTCGGATTCGAAAAATAATTTCGATGTAAATCGACTTTCACTTCAGGATTCCATTAACAAAATCAACCTGTCCATCAAAAAAATAAGAAACGACTCCAACAGCCTTCAGACCACATTGGAGCAGAGCCTGTCTTCAAACGACAAGATCAATCAATTGGTGCTCTACCGAAGCTTGGGAGATCTTCACCTTAAAAACTTCCATTTTACCAGCGCTATCAAAAGTCACGGTGAGTACCTTAAACTTTCAGAAGAGCTTGCCGATTCCCTTCAGATAGTAAAAGCACTGAACGTATTGGCTATCGATTACCGGAAAACCTATCAGATGGACATCGCCATACGGTATTCTTTCCGCGCGCGAAAAATAGCCGATAACCTGCAAAATTCGGACACCGCGATTCTCAGGGAAAAAGCCCTGACCCTTAACGGAATCGGCTGGATATACTCCATGTTGGAATATGCGGACGAAGCCCGGAACTCCTTTAGGCAATCGTATCATTATGCTGAAAGGGCGAACGACACAGATCTGCTGGCCGACAACCTCATGGGGATCGGCGTTGCATACAGGGATAAAGGGATGTATGATTCGGCCAGGGTTTACTTCAATAAGTCGGCCGATTTATTTATTGAAATCAATTCCAGAACGGGGCTCGGCTTAACATTTTTCTGTTTTGGGAAGCTCAGTGTGAAGCAGGGCAATTATCAGGAAGCGCTCATTTTCCTGAACAATGCCTACAACACCTTAAAAGAGACAAGCGACAAAATAAACTGGATGGAGGTATGTTTTACCACAGGAAATACGCACAAAAAACTCGTACAATATGCCGAAGCTGAAAAATACCTGGTTGAAGGATTGGAAATTGCCAAGCAGTTAAACCTGCCTTTTTACCTGAAGAACGCTTATTCCGATTTATCGGATCTCTATTATTTACAAAACAAAACGGCGCTTGCCCAACAATACCACGTCGTATCGCACAGTTTTGACAAGCTGATTAACCGAAACGAAGCACAAGCCATTCTTTTCAATGCTTTTGCCGACTACGAGAAAACGGAGAGTAAAAAACAGCTCACGGGGATGCAAACGGTGTTTGACGCCAAGACGAATCAGCAAAGGATTCTCATTTCCGCCTTTATCCTGATCATTATATTGTTGATCATCATTTTTCTGATTCACGGCCGCTATACAACGATGAAAAAACAGAAAGAGAAATCGTTGGTGGAGATAACCAAACTGAAGTCCGATTTTTACACGAACATTACCCATGAGTTTAAAACGCCCATAAGCATCATTATCGGGCTGGTCGAGAAACTGAAGAAAACAATAGGGGAAAGCAAATCGGCCCACAACCTGATTGACTTGGATATTATTGGAAGGCAATCCGAGAATCTCTTGTTTCTTGTTAACGAAATACTTACTGTTTCTAAAATTCAAACCAGGAACAGTATTCATTGGGTAAACGGAAACATCGTGAGTCATTTGAGGTATCTCCACAGTTGTTATGTGGATTTTGCCGAGACAAAAAAAATAACCTACCTTTTCCACAGCAGTACGGATGAAATTATCATGGATTATTCCCGCGAACAAATCAGGGTGATTGTAAACAACCTGCTGACAAACGCTATCAAGCACTGTTCTGCCGGAAACAAGATACTCCTGATGGTCAGGGAAGATAAAAAGCAAAGGAAATGCATTATTGAAGTGGCAGATAATGGCGAAGGGATAACCGCCAAAGACCTTCCGCACATATTTAAAACTTTCTATCAGGGCGAATCCGATCTGAGGGAGCAGATGGGTGTGGGAATCGGTCTTGCTTTCACCAAACAGGTAGTGGAAAGCCTGGATGGGGAAATACATGTGCGCAGCGTCCCCTTTAAAGAGACCGTTTTTACGGTTGAAATTCCCATTACCAACCATCGCCATGCGTCAGGTCTTCCGTCCGCGGAAGAAACAGCACCGGTACCCCATCGCTTTGAATATAATCCGTTGGAGTTGGAAGTAGAGAAAGAGGACTCCGGCAAACCGTTGATCCTGATTGCCGAGGACAATCGCGACATGATCTTTTACCTGACAACGGTTCTTCGCGATGAATACAACATTGTTGTGGCTCACAACGGCCAGCAAGCTATGGATTTTGCCGAAGAAAAAATTCCCGATCTCATCATTTCCGATCTGATGATGCCGGTGGTGGACGGAAACAAGCTTTGTTCCCACATAAAAAGTTCTGTCATGACCAGCCACATTCCCATTATTGTGCTTACGGCCAAAACATCTTCCGAAGACAGGAGATGCCTATATGACTAAACCGTTCATTGAGGAAGAGCTGAAAGCGAAAATCAACCAACTCTTAAAAAGCAGGAAAGAATTAAGGGAAAAATACGGCCAGGTTGTTTTAGACAGTCAAAACGCCTCACCTGAACTGACAAACGATTCCAATTTCGAATTTTTGCAAAAGGTTACCGATGTTATTTACCGGGAGATGAAAAATATCGATTATTTTCCACAGGGACTGGCCTCAGAAATGTGTGTGAGTCCTTCTCAGCTTAATCGGAAAATCAAGTCCATATCGGGATTGAATGCCACAAATTACATCCTGAAGGTGCGTCTGAACCGGGCAAAAAAACTCCTGACCACTTCCCAGAAACCTATCGGAGAAATTGCGATGGACTGCGGATTCAACGATTTCGCCTATTTCTCGAGAACATTTAAAAAGGAATTTGGAATCACCCCTTCCAAATATCAGCGCATGCCCCACCTATCAAATTAAATTTCATTCATAATCCTTAAAAGAATACCGGTTTTCTATTTTTCTGAAGAAAAAGATTGAAATACTAATACCGTAACTATTCTTAAATGGAACGCTTCGAAGACGCTAAAAGTTACACCAGATCAATGTGATCTGAGGCAAGGAATATTGCAAAGCCATTGTTTAACCTCAATGTATACTTTAACTCTTTTAAGCTAGCACAAGAAAAAAACCATATAAACACTTTATATACAGTTTCTTGACCACTCGTTCGATTTATTGACTGGTCTGGTTTAAACCGAACAGAAAATTGAATAATAAATTTAACAAAGAACTTATTGAATCAACAACTATGCTACATGACTCGAAACTATATTTTTAACTAACTTTTGGTCTAATATTTTGAGATATTTATAAAGACAGTATTTCCCCGTAGTTGAATTAGAGGAAACAGTTTTTAGCCGAAATTTAAACAGAGAGCGAACTGTAGTGTGGGACAGTTCGCTCTTTTCATTTATCAAGTTTTCTTATTTTCTCGGGCGGCAAGCCGATTTTTTTGAGACAGAAATCGCGCAGGTGTGATACATTGGAAAAACCCAAAAGGGATGCAATTTTTTTTAACGGGTAATCGGTATTCTCCAAGTAATCGATGACTTCATTCTTTCGGATTGACAACTGCCATTGTTTGGGAGTGGTGTTGAATTTTTGCTTGAAATGGCGCGTGAATGTTTTGGTAGATTTGTAATCACACCGGATTGCCAGGTCGTCAAGTGACGTGGCCTCCTTGTAGTGTTTCAATACCAGTTCCACAAATCCCTGTTCGGTCTTATTGTAGCTTACCACGTTCACTGCAAGCAGATCATTCGGGTTTTCGTTTGTGATAACTTTGTACTTACCGTTGCTGAAATGAAGCACACATTGCGCGACACCGTTGTAGAAGTTGTTTTCGGGGTCTTCCTGTATGGGAACATCGTAAGGTTCCGGAAAAATAGTCCTTGTCATAAATAGTTAAACGAAGGCGCCCGGTTTAAGAGGGCGCTTTCGTATGGATAATAAGTGTGATATCTAATTCAGTTGCCATCCGGCATCGGTTTTTAATGCGCCGAATTCTTTGGTTTGCGACCAGGATGAGTATGACCAACCCGATCCCGATTGATATTTTATTGTAATGTTGGTGGCATCTCCTGTATTTGCCGGTATGGTTAATCTGTAACTCCCCCCTCCGGTCATGTCAAATGTACCGGGGCTGGCTGTTTTTGTCACGTCTCCGTCAACAGGTACGTCACGCCATTCCGAAGTGCCCCAGCTCGTGTAGTAATACTGTATTGTCCCGGCAATGACGATATCGCTTAATTTTGTTCCTATATTTATTGTTCCGTTGATAAGGTTACCCACGGTGGTGTTCGTTTCGTAAATTTCGGAAACCGTTCCGTTGGTGGTGATACCGATCGCTCTGTAATAGCGTAGGGTTACCGCATCATTGGAGTTGTACGTGGCAGACGGTGTATAAAGAGATTTTCCGTTTTCGGTAACTTTTATCTCCCCCCTGTTTGCGGTAATTTCAAGTACTGTCCCTGCCGGAACGGGGTTGTTGGCGCCGTAGGTAATGGTTCCGGTTGCCTGTTTCAGTCCCACATAATTGAGGTTGATGGTCGTGGCCGATGTGGCTACATTCGTTGCCCGGTAAAGGTAGCCTTTGTTCCCTTCCCATTTTACGGCTTCCACGGTTGCCGAGGCATTGGAGGTGTAATTCCAGATAAACTGTCCGTCTTGCCCTTGTTTGATGGTAATATATCCATTGGTGGAAGAGAGGTTGTCTCTGTCGGCATAAGGTACGGGAGTGGAAACGCCGCTTTTTACGTAGTTTACGCTACCCTCCCGCTTAGAGGAATTATAGGCCACCGGTCCGTCGGTAAATCCGTCGGCTTTCAGCACCACCGTTTCGGCATTACCGGCGTTATTGGTCTTAAAGGGCAACGTTTTCAAGCCCGGTGATGCCGCGGTGTAGATATAATAGATAACACCGTTCTCCACTTTCATTTGCAAATCGGGAGCGCCCGATGATTTGGTGTAGTACAGACCCTGTGTGTATATTTTTACATCGAACGGGAAAAGGCCTTCCGGAAAGTCTGCGGGAATGGTGAAAGTCAAGTTGGCAACGGCGTCCTGCCCTGCTCCCACCGTTCCTGGATTGGCATTGTTGATTTTCGGATCGAAAGTAAACGGGGGTGTGACCACTACGCGTAGTTTGCGAGACATATTGCCTTTCGACACCACGATGGAAGCTTCGACTAGCGTAACCGGCAGGGTATTGGCAATGGTTGCCGTGATAAGTCCCGAAGCGCTTACCGCCGGCTGCGTCCCGAAAATGGAGGTTTCGCCTTCCACGTAAAGCGTCATGCCGCTGTTATCAATATGTTCGGGATCGGCGGTGATATCGGGCCAGTAATTTGTTTGTACGGACAGCGGTTTTCCGGGTTCCGTAAACAATACCACCGTTTTTTCGATTTCCATTTTCTCTTTGCCGTCGGAGATCATCGGAAATTTATCCAGCGAGGCGTCAAGCACCACGTTATTGGCTGCGGCACCGTTCACCGCGCTCGATATCCCGTCTACACCCACCATATTTACTTTATTCACGGTCACCTTGTAGTGGTAGTTTCGTTCTATGTCGTAACGCACGGCCGGTGTTAGGGATTTGTCCAGCAAATCTATTTTATAATAACAAAGTTCACCCGGAGAGGAAGGGGTTTCTTTGTAAAGCCCTTTGACGATGACTGCCGTGTAGTCCGAAGCGGATTTATGCACACGCTCAAACAAAAATTTTTCGGCTGTGGTGAAATCCAGGGGAGCCGGTTCGCCCGACAGTGCGGCTCCTGCGGCTTGGGTTACACTCCCTATGGTAAAGGCTTGTTCCGAGGCATCGAAAGGAGCAGCCGTACCCTTGTCGGGAACCTTGTAGAGTGCGAAACCCTGCATTTCGAACTTCGGTTCCGTACTCATTACGCTTATCTTTGCCTGATTACGTAACAGTTCGACCGCTTGCCCGCCGTTGAATTGCCCCGGGTTGGGGGTTTCGCTGATGCCGCCTGCCAACACCGTACGGTTCCAGAAAAGGAGGTGGCTGCTTTCCAGGGCGGTTATGACTTCCTGTTCGGTTTTTCCTGTCGATTGGTCGTGGAAATTGTCGGGAAAAACATAATTGGAAATAAAGTGAATCGTGCGTTTTTGTGTCGTGGGCTGCATCATTACCGTGAAGAT
Source organism: Porphyromonadaceae bacterium (assembly GCA_022840285.1). GTDB lineage: Bacteria > Bacteroidota > Bacteroidia > Bacteroidales > Dysgonomonadaceae > Petrimonas. The sequence goes on along the minus strand of JALHIE010000039.1, from coordinate 3,335 downwards.
ACCGCTTGTTTCGGTTTGGGAGGCGAGTGTCGCGGTACGGGAGTAGATAAATTTGCCTTGCTCGTCAAATACTAGGAGAATCAGATCGTTTACCCCGCCGGTGGCGCGTGTGGTGACGGTTTTATACTCCGGGATATTGACCGAGAAACGAACCGCCACTTCATCGCCCGCCTGTGTGGGGGGGTCGGGCTGCAAGATATTGTCTTGCACGCAACCTGCAAAGGCAAGCAGTAAAACCGTAAATAAACTATGGACTATCTTTTTCATATCGTAAAATCTTTTATCGGTTCGTTAATCTTTTACATCGCGTATACAGCGGACATGGGCATTGGTGGCAGTGGCGTTTCCCGAATAATAAGGAGGGCTATTGTCCTGTCTCATCCGGTAGGCATCATTTCCACTATAAGCATCCCAATAGTATTTACCGGTCATTATTTGGGTTACTCCACCCACTCGCTGCAAGTCGTCTATGTATTTGATCTCCGCTTCTGTGGGTAACCGCCAGTCGTCGTATCTCACTTTAACTCCGTTGATGGTGGTTTCCTCCCAATAGTTCTGGCATTGGGTTTTCGCATTGTTGTACCCCATCGTGGTTGTCGCACCCAACTGTGAGGCCATCATAAACTTAGGTGAGATCATGTTGGCCACAATGGCGTTATCCAGTGTATTGCCGTTTCCGTCCACCGGAGGAAATCCCCACCGGTAGTTGCTGGATACATCCGGAGCCAGCGTAGTGATGCAATACATGTAGCGGTTTACCAGACCTGAGCCTAATGTGCCATCGGGATATTGATAAGATATGTTTCCCCTTTCTGACGTGAAGTAGGTGGCCGGCAGCTGCCGGATAACTACTTTCTGTTCTATGGTAAGCGATGCCGACGGATTGGTATAGGCCGTGAAGGTGATGTCTTTGGGAATATAGTTTTCCGGAATCGCGCTGGTAACGGTAATTTTTTTCGCATTGTTATCGATCGTAACCGTCGCATATTGGGCGCCGCTGGTTATGGGTACGGTTGTTTCTGCTCCCGTATTGTTATTCACATAGGTATAGGAAACCGACAGATCCTTGTAATTCACCGGCGTAACCGACGATAGGAAATCCAGTGTAAGGGTGTTCACGTTGGGCATTACCGTATTGTTGGGCGTAACCATCAGGTAATGGAACATGAATACTTCCGCTACTATGTCCTGTTCACTCCAGTCGGTAATGGTGTAATTGCCTTCTAATGTTACCGGCGGATTATCGGCTACACCCACGTAGTTGATTTTTACAGCGATGTCGTAGAGGAAATCCCTTTCCATCTTGCGCAAGTGTGGTTCTATCTCGGAATCGGGCGTCGTCAGCATATAAGGGGTAAGCGGCACCCTATAGAAATAATCTTTCGTGATTCCGTCTTTTGAGAAAGGTACCTTCAGCTCGATATATGTTTCGCGGGTGGCATCGTTATTCCAATCGTTGGAATAGGCATAAAATGGGGCAGCGGTGGTATTGCCCGGCAATCCCACCATTCCTCCCACCTCCGTTTGCACGTTTCTCCATGGGGTCTCTTTCCATTGGGCTGGCGCGGCAGGTGTTGCTGCTGTTCCGCTTTCCAACAGCACCGATTGATCGGTAAAGTGCACCAGGCGCGCTTGAGGTGCGTCCATGGTAGCCGGATCGTACACATATCCTTCACCCGAAGTATCTTCGATCTTGAGGATGCGGATGCGCACTTTTGATGCGGCGCGTTTTAACTCCGTCTTTCCCATGTCGGGCGTTGTTTTTATATTTTTCCCGGACAGCATACCGTCCATCACAAACGACGTTTGCGGTTGATAACCTCCTTTGCCCTCAAAATCGGCGGTGGTAAAGAGCAGGTTTTGCAAGGTTGCCAGGTTGCTGCCCACGGTTATCGTGCTCAGGTCTGCCGTATTGTTTGCCACCACGTAGACATCGTACACGGGATTGGCGGCATCAATCAGCGTCTGCAAGCCGGTTGTAACGGGAACGGTTATGTTTTTCTTTATCGGGTCTGCCGGGTCTGCCTCGGCTATTATCAACCGGTTGTTGGGGACATGATGTTTCAGTACTCCGTCCTGGTAAAAAAAGAGGTCGAGGGTGTTCACGATGTTTTCGTTAAAACTTCCGTCGTGGTCGCCCGGTTCGGTAGGCAGGGCGCGGGTTGCGCGCAGTTTGTTCGACGACGACAGGGAGAAGCTCATGGTAAGGCTTTCGGGTGTGCCGATGTTGTCGCAGTCGCAATAATCGTCACCCATGCAAGAGTATAATCCCGCCAAAATGAAAGCAAGAATAACCGCAAAACTTATTTTATTTATTTTTTTCATACAGCTGTTTCCTCCTTATTTTACGGTTGATAGATAACTTTCAGTCGGTTTCCCGGCCCGGTGGCCCCGCTTTTGTCGAAATCTATTTCCACCCCGTTTACCCGTACGATCACTTCGGTGGAAGCTCCCGGAGATACGGTTACACCGGGCCTTAAAGCAATTCTGATATCCGGCCAACTCCCTGAGCCTCCACCGATGGTACCCCATGTGTAAGCGTTCGTTGTGGCGTCTTTTATCAGCGTAAAATCATTGATATTCGTAAGCGATGCAGACCATACTCCGCCCGCGGGTGCGGTAATTTTGAAATTCAGATTAATGTTTGCGGTGGGCGATGTGATTTTCATCGGGCTGCCTATCGGAGGCTTGGGTGCCACCTGAAAAACTGCGTCCACTTTCTTATAATTAAATTCGCTTTGCACCAGGTTCCACGGCAATACTTCGGTGTTAAGCAGCAGGCTGCTGTATTCGCCCAAATTCACGATGGTTCCGTTCAGTATATAATGATGGTTCCGTTTGATGGAGTACAAGTGATCAGCCCCGTCCCCATCAACGGTTGATGATCCGGGCTCTCCGGGTGTACCCGTTCCGGGAGCTGTAATGTTTTCGTTGATATACACCCGGTAGGTGGTGATCACATCGTTGAATAATGCTTCCACTTCCAATTGTGTGGCATTTGTTTTAACACCTTCCGTAATGTTTTCATAAACGTAGATGTCGCCTATTTCATTGACAGGGCTTAACGCAGTCTGCAATTCCAGCGGATTGTTCAGTGTCGTTGTAAAGTTCCAGTACGATTGCGGAGAAACCGCTGTTGCCGGGGGCACGGGAAAAAGTGTGGTCTTACCGGTGTTGCTCAAAAGCGATATTTTGGTGATCTTCACATTGTCGTTTTCATCGGCTTTCTTGAATTGCAGGCTTATTTTTGCCGCTACCCGTGTAAGGGTGACGGAAGTATTGTTTCTTAAGGGATCCTCTATGTTGGCAACCGACACACCCACGGATTTTCCAGT
>JALHIE010000038.1:15227-28192 GCA_022840285.1 Porphyromonadaceae bacterium | reverse complement strand
ATTCGTGAGATTATTTCAACCGATTACAAAGTGGAAGGAGATCTTCGCTCAGAAGTACAGTTGAACATTAAACGACTGATGGATATCGGCTGCTACCGCGGTATCCGCCATCGTATCGGGTTACCTGTCCGCGGACAAAGCACCAAAAACAATGCCCGTACGCGGAAAGGAAGAAAGAAAACCGTTGCTAACAAGAAAAAAGCTACTAAATAACAGATAAGGAATATGGCAAAAAGAACAGTTGCAGCAAAAAAGAGAAACGTCAAAGTAAGCGCCGAAGGGCAGGCACACATCTCTTCATCGTTCAATAACATCATTGTTTCGTTAACCAACGACAACGGAGAGGTGATTAGCTGGTCATCAGCCGGAAAAATGGGCTTCAGAAGTTCAAAAAAGAACACTCCTTACGCAGCTCAAATGGTGGCGTCGGACTGCGCTAAAGTGGCTTATGACCTGGGACTCCGTAAAGTGAAAGCTTATGTGAAAGGTCCGGGAAACGGCCGTGAGTCGGCTATCAGAACCATCCACGGTGCAGGAATTGAGGTGACCGAGATTGTAGACGTTACACCCATTCCACACAACGGGTGTCGTCCGCCTAAAGCAAGAAGAGTCTAATCCGGCAGTTATTCCGCTGAATATCAAAAAAGAGTAAATAATCATAAGTTTCAATCATACAGAAACTTGAGCTGTGATTTTGATTACAATACAACTTCTCTGTAATCGCGGCTGCACAGTTTAGGCTTCAGTAGAAAAAGTTTAATTTGTAAAAATGGCAAGATATACTGGTCCAAAAACAAAAATCGCCCGAAAATTTGGCGAACCCATTTTCGGTCCCGATAAGGTTCTTTCAAAAAAGAACTACCCCCCGGGACAGCATGGAAATACGCGCAGACGTAAAACGTCGGAGTACGGAATTCAGTTGCGTGAAAAACAGCGTGCAAAATATACTTACGGAGTGTTGGAAAAACAATTCCGTTTGACTTTCGAAAAAGCTGCCCGTAGCCGCGGTATCACAGGTGAAGTATTACTTCAACTATTGGAATCACGTTTAGACAACGTTGTTTTCCGCTTAGGCATTGCACCCACAAGAGCCGCTGCCCGTCAGCTGGTTTCACACCGTCACATCACCGTAAACGGAAAGGTGGTAAACATTCCGTCGTACAGCGTGAGAGCGGGAGAAATTGTCGGCGTGAGAGAAAAATCGAAATCGTTGGAAGTAGTCTCAAATGCACTTACCGGTTTCAATCACAGTAAATATCCTTGGTTAGAGTGGGACAGGGCATCCATGAGCGGTAAGTTTCTCCATTTACCGGAAAGAGCTGATATCCCCGAAAACATTAAAGAGCAGTTGATCGTAGAATTCTAAACAATAATTTCATGGCAATATTAGCATTCCAAAAACCCGATAAAGTAATTATGATCCAGGAGAACGCGTTCTCCGGAAAGTTCGAATTCCGTCCACTGGAGCCCGGTTATGGCATTACCATTGGTAACGCGTTGCGCCGTATTTTGCTTTCTTCCCTAGAAGGATATGCAATTACATCGGTAAAGTTTGACGGTGTTGAACATGAATTTGCTTCTATTCCGGGTATAATTGAAGATGTAACGGCTATTATCCTGAACTTGAAAAAAATCAGGTTTAAAAGAATAGTGGAAGAATTTGATACGGAAAAGGTGAGTCTCAATGTATCGGGCACGAATGTGTTTAAAGCCGGAGATATTGGCAAATTACTGACCGGTTTTGAAGTTCTGAATCCCGAACTCGAGATCTGTCATTTAGAGAAGAAAGCTGAATTACGGCTCGAACTGACCATCAACAAGGGACGTGGATACGTTCCTGCTGAAGAAAATCGCGCTGTGTTGCTTTCTGAAGATGTGCAAACCATTGCCATTGACTCTATTTTCACGCCTATCAGAAATGTAAAATACGAAATAGAGAATTACCGTATTGAACAAAAGACCGACTACGAGAAATTGATCATCGAAGTTACAACCGATGGTTCCATACAACCCAAAGATGCGTTAAAAGAGGCTGCTAAAATCCTGATCCAGCATTTTGCTTTGTTCTCAGACGAAGCCAAGATGATGGTGGAGACTACCGGCACGGAAAACATCGAGGAGTTCGACGAAGAGGTGTTGCATATGCGCCAGTTGCTGAAACGCAAATTGTCTGACCTGAATCTTTCGGTTCGTGCTCTCAACTGCCTGAAAGCTGCAGAGGTGGAAACCCTGGGTCATCTGGTGATGCACAACAAAAACGATTTGTTGAAGTTCAGGAACTTCGGAAAAAAATCACTTACTGAATTGGAGGAGTTGCTTGACAATTTAAGCCTGTCGTTCGGTATGGATATCTCGAAATATAAATTAGATAAAGATTAACGATAATGAGACACAATAAGAAGAATAATCATTTAGGACGTAAAGCTGCACATCGCGATGCCATGTTATCGAACATGGCGACTTCGCTCATCATGCACAAGCGTATTTTTACTACTGTGCCTAAAGCCAAGGAATTAAGAAAGTTTGTAGAGCCCATCATCACCAAATCAAAAGAGGATACCACCAGCTCGCGAAGAATAGTTTTCAGTATTTTGCAAAATAAATTTGCTGTTACCGAACTTTTTCAGTATATTTCGCAAAAAGTTGCTGACCGTCCCGGAGGATATACCCGCATCATCAAAACAGGCTATCGCCTGGGAGACAATGCAGCTATGTGCTTCATAGAGCTGGTCGACTACAACGAAAACATGCTGGGAGACGGCGGAGAAAAGAAAGCAAAAACACGCCGTTCACGCAGGAAAGCTGCAGGTGCCGCTGCTCCGGCTGCAGGCACGGGTTCTAAAGCTAATGAGCCAAAAGTAAAGAAAGCAGAGGCGAAGAAAGCAGAAGAAGTTAAAGCAGAAGAAGTTAAAGCTGAAGAAACTGTTGACGTAAAAGATATAAAAGAAGTGAATACTTCAGAGACTCCTGTGACGGAAAACTCCGATATACAGGACGAAACGCAAATCGCTGAGGAAGCATCTGCCGAAGGTGAAGGACTAAAAGACTGAACCAAGATGTAACCGCAGCGAAGCTGTGATTTTTAAAATGTTAAACATTAAGAAAGCGCCGCGAGTGATTCGTAGCGCTTTCTGCTTTTTACACACTTTCCAACAGAGGCTGTCCTTGAAAAACTTTATGACGTTTCAGGTGTTTTATGATTGTCGCCGGGTCGTTCGTGTTGTTCGCCCCATTAAAATTTAATTCACCAACCTGTTTTTAAGCAATGAAAAAGATTGTAGTTATCGGTTGCGGTTTTGGAGGATTACAGTTTGTAAGGCATTTAAAAAAAAACAGATTCGATATTCTCGTCATTGATAAAATAAATCACCACCAGTTTCCTCCTCTGTTTTATCAGGTGGCTGCTTCGCAAATAGAACCGTCAACCGTCTCATTCCCAATCCGTAAAATATTTCAGAACAGAAAAGATGTCCGGGTTCGCCTGGCAAAAGTAAATTCCCTCAATGCCGAAAAAAAGACAATCGATACTTCGATCGGCACTTTTTCATACGACTACCTGGTTATCGCCATGGGTTCACGGACCAACTTTTACGGAAACCACCAGGTAGAGAAAAATTCACTGGGATTAAAATCTACCTATCAGGCTATCAACGTGCGGAACTTTATCCTGATGAACTTTGAAAAGCTCCTCTACGAGACCGATAAGGAAAGTTTGTATAACATCGTTATTGTCGGTGCAGGAGCCACAGGAGTTGAGATGGCAGGTGCATTTGTTGAGATGAAACGTGAAGTGCTCCCGAAAGACTATCCGCATATCGACTCGTCCAAAGTCAACGTGTATCTTCTGGAAGGAGGACCTAACACGTTGTCCTCCATGAGCCGGTTTGCACAAAATTATTCCGGAAAATACTTACGTGACATGGGGGTGATCGTAAAAACCAATGTGATTGTTACCAATTATGACGGTAACGAAATTACGCTCAATAATGGTGAAACCATCCGTTCCAAAAGCGTTATCTGGTCGGCAGGTATCACGGCCAACACTCCGGACGGCATTCCGCCGTCTTCCATAGTGAGAGGCGGAAGAATAAAAGTGGACAGAATAAATCGGGTGGAGGGACTCAACGACGTTTTTGCTATCGGAGATGTAGCCTATATGGAAACCTCCAACTACTCCAACGGTCACCCTCAAGTGGCTAATGTAGCCATAGGACAAGGTAAAAACCTGGCAAAAAACATTTTGAATATCGATTTGGGGAAGAACAACCTCCGGCCTTATGAATACCGTAACCTGGGAACCATGGCGACCGTTAGCAGGAACAAAGCGGTGGTAGACCTTCCCTTTGCTAAATTCAAAGGCCGTTTCGCTTGGCTTGTCTGGATGTTTCTTCACTTGATGCTTATTCTCAGCGTGCGCAATAAACTCATTGTTTTTATAAACTGGGCGTGGAATTACGTCACGAGGAATAATTCGCTGCGATTAATCTTAAAGGATCAGGATTAAATCCGTATATTTGTAACTCATGCCGGAACAGCCGTTTGTAAGGCTTCGCATGTTTAGCTTACGATTTATGGAATATATTTTTTTGATAGCGGCATTTAACGCTTTTTTCTTCGCTATGCTCATTTTGCAAAAGAAAAAAGCTGTTTACGATAAAATTCTGATTGCCTGGCTAGCCTATTTGGGATTATACGTGGGGATCTACGCGTTGGCTTCCGATGCGTTGTTTACCGGTTATCACTTGCTTTCAGCGGGTTTTATTTCGCTGCTTTTGTTGCACGGTCCGTTTCTCTATTTGTATGTTTGTGCCTTAACAAACGATAAATTCAAAGTATCCGTTCGGCACCTCATTCATTTTGCTCCTTTTATCCTGTTTAATTTATACTTGCTGACGGCGTCACTTTTTCCCGATGTTTCGGAAAGCATACGACTGGATCATTCGGAAAATGTGCATCAAACGGCTTTTATATTTAATTTTTTCCTAATTATCACGGTTTTATCAGGGCCTTTTTATTATATCCTTACCATCATACTTTTCAAAAAGCTGGACATCAATATCTTCAATAATTTTTCAACATCCGAACATGTTAATCTCGATTGGTTACGAAAACTCGTTTACTCTTTTGGCTCACTTTGGACAATATTGATGATTGTGACGGGTATCCATCATGTTTTTAATCTTTTCACCTGGTCGTTTTGTACCGATGGCCTGTTTCTCTCACTTTCCTTTTTTATTATTATGATTGGTTATTTCGGGCTTAAACAAAAGGAGATATTTGTTCACCATACCGATGAGCGTGTTGAATATTTTATTGAGCCCAAAACGAAATATGCCAGTGTCTTGCTGAGAAATTCCGAAATGGAAGAATACGTGAGCAGGTTGCAGCAATTTATGGAAACGGAAAAACCTTTTTTGAACACAAGTTTAACGCTACCCGATCTGGCAGCCAGTCTTAAAATGCCTTCCCATCATCTCTCCCGTGTTCTAAATGAGCAGTTGAAACTTAATTTTTTCGACTTTGTCAATCAATACCGGGTTGAAGAAGTGAAAACCAAAATGAACGATCCCAACTTTGCTCATTTATCTATCCTTGGAATTGCCTTTGAAAGTGGCTTCAATACAAAATCGGCATTTAACCGGGTATTCAAAAAAATCACCGGGATGACTCCTACCGAGTTCAAGAAACAGTCTTGATGCATCATTGCATCGAAATAACTACTTTCTAAAAGTCCTGTTTTATAAAAAAGGACTTCTTTTACATCAAAAAAAGGTACTCAATTATAAAGTAGGTCGCGCAAAGTAATTATACAGAGTATTTTTGCTTCAGGAAATTTTATTACGAACATTTTTAAATGAAATTAAAATGAAACAAAATGAAATGAATGTTGATGGAGCCAATGTGCAGCTTGTACGTACACGTAGAGCTTCTCGTAAAAGCGTGTTATCGGTGTTGTTTGTGACGGCAGTGTTGTTTCTTATCTCCGCACCCACGTTTGCGCACTGCGATTCGTATGATGGACCAGTCATTAGAGATGCTGTAAAGGCGCTTGAATCAAACAGCGTGGATCTGGTGTTCAAATGGATTGACCGCGAGCAGGAAAAGGAAATCGTTGACTTGTTTAATAAAACCTACAGCCTGAAAAAAGGGGATAAGGAAATTTATTCCATCGTAGAAAAACATTTTTTTGAAACGTTGGTGAGATTGCATCGCGAGACAGAAGGTGCACCCTATACCGGATTAAAACCTTCGGGAACAACCAAACAAATAGTCGTTTTAAGTGATAAGGCTATTGAAGAGAGCGATATTGACAATCTGCTTGCTCAATTGAACAATCATATCGGAAGTGTGATCAGGGAAAAATACCGCAAAGTGGAAACACTCAACAAGGTGAAAAACAATTCCGCGGAAGAAGGTCGCGCTTACGTGAAAGCGTATGTTGATTATACGCATTCCCTTGAGATGCTTCACGATATATTGGAAAACGGCGGTGGGCATAACCATTGAGGCAAAAAAACTTCGCTAGTAGTGGGGGGAACGAAGCGTTCGGGTACATTCAGTTTACCAATTATTACGGTATTACCCCCGATATGTCCCTGCAGTGGTATGCGCTTCCCTATCTGTTTTCGGGAGATAAGACAGTAACTCATCCGCGGGCAGATAGATTTAGTGATTCCTACCCCTATGATAATCCCGATTTTTATTTTCTTCAATTCCGCTCTAACCTGGTTTATCGGTGGGAGTACAAGCCCGGGTCTGTACTCTACCTGGTATGGTCGCAAGGAAGAGCGGTGCAGGGGAATGAGGCTGTTCCTCAAAACGATTACCTGGTGAAAGTTTCGTACGCGTGGATTTTTTAACCCGGTAAATGCTGTTTAACAGAGCCATTGGCGGTGAAGCCATTGCCGATGCTGCCAACCGGATTATTGACGGAACATTATACTCCATCGAAGAACTGGAACATATTGATGCTCTTGTGATTATGCAGGTCCACGACAGGGATGTCTTCGACGAATCGCAGCTAAAGCCTAACTACACCGAGTACCCGGTGCCTTTCGACCGGAGCAATTACGCCGCTGCGTTCGACTACGTCATCAAACGGTACCTTGCCGATTGTTACAACCTGAAGTTTGACAGGAAATCGAAATATTTCAACAGCCGGAGTGGAAAACCTGCTGTCGTTGTGCTTTGCACCGATTGGCACGACGGGAGGGTAACCTACAACACTTCCGTGAGAAAACTGGCCGAAAAATGGGGATTTCCGGTAGTGGAGTTCGATAAATTCATCGGGTTCTCCAGGAATGCTCTTCATCCGGTTACGGGAGAACAAATAAGCCGTTTGTTTACGGGTGATAAACAAGAAATTGACGGTGAAATTTTTGGATGGCATCCCGAAAACGGGAAAGAGCAATACATTCAACAACGGATGGGAGCCGTTTTTGCCGACACCATGCGAAAGATTTTCCCTGTGAGGCGATAAACTATTCTTCCCACACCAAGTACGCCGAGACAAGCCAGTGGTTCAACTTGTTTTCCTCAATGGGGCTTGATTCGGGGATGCTTATGGTCAGCGTGTGATTGCCTGTGGCCAGGTTCGGCAGATTGACCTCTACCGGGGCAACATCACTGCCCGGACACCAGTTGCTCCGCGATAAATCGGATGAAGCGAGGGGCTCTTCAATTTCCTTTTCGGCACGTTTGCCCTGGTCGCTGATATAGGCCATTGTCCTTTTTTGCAGCCATACACCGGATGTGGGATTAAACCGTCGAAACGAAGCACAATCCGTTCGCCAGGGCAGAAAATTCAACACCTCCGAGCCATTAATCTTCAGGATATTCCGCTGCGGATGGAACTCATCTCCTCCCGAGTGACCGCCGTGGCCGGTAGCAATGTATTTTAGGCGGATGTTTTTTGCTTTTTCCGGAACGGTAAACGGTACTTCCACGTCCTTGCGCGAAAAAATATCGGGATGCCGCTGTCCGAGATAATAATTGGTGTTTATTAGCGGCTCAACGTGCAGCCGCGGTTTTTTGTCGCCGCGCACATTGCTTTCGGTAAAGGAGAGTTGAACGTCAATGCGGTAACCTTCTTTCGTCCAGGTATCAATATAAACGCCTATATAGGCTTCGTCTTCGAGCAGGGGCAGCAAATCCGATATTTCCTGTTTCCATATAACGTTTTCCGCCCATCCATCCACATAAACCGGGCGTCGTTTGGCAGATACCGGATCGTCATTCCGGCTGAAGTGTCCCACTCCGAAAGGTGTCATGAATCGCATCAATTCTACAGTCGGCAAATAATCCTTCCCTTGTACAATCCCGATCAAGGACTCATGTTTCACCGTGTCTTGCTGCGGATAGGCCGCCGAATTGCGAGCGATATCCATCATGGTGATTTTTGAAGATTTTGGAATTACAAAGCAAGACCCCGATTTGTCCCAGGGATCACCATTTGAAACGAGCGTAACGGCAATTTCGACTTCGGTATAATTCTTGAATTGGGGAACGCGAACTTTTTTCAGTACAATACGTCCGTTTCCCAAATAGATCAGGTCCTCCTTTTGTACTAGGCCGTCGGGATAGTCCGCCGGATTAAACAGAACGGGTGTCTGTTGAAAAACAGGCAGATGAACAGTTTTTTTTGTCCTGTTCAACGCATAAAAAGCCAGCGGAAAAAGTAACAGGAGCACAACAGTGATCAATAGTTTTCTCATAAATAGATGGTTTCGTGTTGTCTGTTTTTGAAGTTTTATTTACCAATCATGGGAAATAATTCCCTGATTTCGGATTCGTTGGGTTGTCTTCCGTATTCGCATATTTCAAAGGCTTCGGCATCGGTAATCTTGTCTGCTTTTTCCTTTCCGTACCATTTCTCAAGAGCCTCTTTCACCGCGGGAATTATCGTTCTAACCACTCGAAATATTGGGATTCGTGTGCCGCCATCGCGTAAATCTTCCGGTCCAGGACGTCGGAAATATCGATGGCAATATCCGGAATGAACGGATAAGGCTTTTGGAACCGGTCTTGTGCATAAAGGAAAACGGGATTTCTTTTCAGGGGAGGAGTATCGGATGCCACGTTGGGAACAATTACCATATAGGCCGCATCTTGCAACAGGATGGCCGTGTTCCGATGATCGGGATGATAATCGTACGGGCGGGGGCCAATTACTATGTCGGCCTTCCACTCGCGAATCAACCGGATTACCTGGTGGCGCACTTCGAGGGTGGGTAGCAATTCGCCGTCGTGATTATCGAGAACCCTATATGTCACTCCCAACCGTTTTCCGGCTTCCTGTGCTTCGGTTCTGCGAATTTTTGCCAACGCCCCTCCGCCCTTTGATTGGTGCCCAGCGTCTCCATTCGTTAGCGATACAAATAACACGTTGTGCCCGAGTTCTGCAAATTTTATGGCTGTTCCGCCAGCCGTTCCATCCGGATCATCCGGATGCGCGCCAATTACGATGACATTTATTTTCTTATCCTGACTCAGTACAAGACTGAAAGGGAGAAACAGGAAAAGGACAATGATAAGGTACTTCATGACAAGCTAATTTGTTTGTTTATCACAAAAATACGAAAATTGGAGTATATTTGCAGATAAAACCGATATTTGTTATGCGAATAAAAGAAATATTGCAGACGATAGAGAATCTGGCTCCCGTTCCGTTACAGGAGGATTTTGACAACAGCGGACTCCAGGTCGGTGATATAAACCGGGAAGCCACAGCAGCCTTGTTAAGCCTCGACGTGACGGAGAGTGTGATTGACGAAGCTGTTTCGCTGGGATGTAACCTGATCATTTCGCATCATCCGTTGGCCTTTAAACCGTTTAAATCGCTGACGGGGAGGACCTATGTGGAACGGTGCATGATCAAGGCCATCAAACACGATATAGTCGTTTACGCCGCGCACACCAACCTCGATAACGCTTCTCAAGGGGTAAACTTCAAACTGGCGGAAATGCTTGGTTTGCAGCAACTCCGTGTTTTAAGTCCTAAAAAAGACTCCTTGCTGAAACTGGTTACCTTTGTTCCTGAATCGCACGTCGAGTATGTCCGGAACGCCTTGTTCAATGCCGGGGCAGGAAATATTGGCAATTATGATTCGTGCAGTTTCAATTTACACGGCGAAGGCACTTTCCGGGCAAACGAGTCGGCAAACCCTTTTGTGGGCAATGCGGGGAAGTTGCATTCCGAAAAAGAAGTAAGGATCGAAACCGTTTTACCCGGATTCAAGCAGGCAGACGTGTTACGAGCCTTGCTGTCAGTCCACCCCTACGAAGAGCCTGCTTATGATTTTTATCCGCTCAAAAACGATTGGGCACAAGTTGGGAGCGGGGTAGTGGGTGTTTTATCCGAACCTATCCCGGAACAGGAGTTTTTGTATTTGTTGAAAGATGTATTCAATTTACCGACCATCCGTCATACCAAATTGCAGAATCGGGAGATACACGACGTAGCTTTGTGTGGAGGTGCAGGTGCGTTCCTTATCCCCGAAGCCATTGCATACGGTGTCGATACATTTATCACGGGAGAAGCCAGGTATAACGATTTTTACGATGTGGACAGCCATCTATTGCTCGCAGTTGTGGGACATTACGAATCGGAAATTTGCACAAAAGAAATCTTTTCCGATGTAATTTCGAAAAAATTTCCTACCTTTGTCGTTCATAAATCGGCATTCGATTCGAATCCCGTGAAATACCTGTAAAAGAAAGCGGTCAGACGTTGTTCCCGCAGTTACAGGTAATGTAGTGACAAAAACGACAATTCTCGTTTGGTTACTGCATTTTTTATTAAAAGACATCAGGTGTCAGACGTTAGACTGTCTACTATCTGAAATTTGTCAGCGAAGCGGTCTGAAATCTAAAATAAATAAAATAATTATGGCAACAAGAAAAAAAACTACCGTAGAAGATATTGCAGTAGACGAAAAACTGAAATCGCTGTACAAGCTGCAATCCTATCTTTCCGAAATCGACAAGATCAAAACACTGAGGGGAGAACTTCCTCTCGAAGTGGCCGACCTTGACGACGAGATCGCCGGATTAGGAACACGTATCAATAAGTTTGAGCTCGATTTGAAAGAGCTGAGCGATATGACCAAGCAGGAAAAGTTCAAAATCGAAACGAGCAAAGCAAAAATTGAAAAGTACAATAAGCAGCTTGAAAATGTTCGCAACAGCAAGGAGTTCGATCATTTATCGAAAGAGGTGGAGTTTGAAACGCTTGAAATTGAATTGGCTGAAAAACACATCCGCGAAAATACGCAAGCTGAAAAACTGATTAAAGAACAGATCGCAGCAGCTCAGGAACAACTGAAAGAAAAGAACTTCGATCTGGAAGCCAAAAAGAAAGAGCTCGATGATATCGTTTCGGAAACCAAAGCCCAGGAAGAAAAGATCCGTGAAAAAGCAAAAAAGACCGAAACCACTATTGAGCCCCGCTTGCTTACCGCATTCAAACGAATCCGCAAGAATGCGCGTAACGGGTTAGGAATAGTGCCTATTCAACGCGGTGCCTGCGGCGGTTGTTTCAATAAAATTCCGCCTCAAAAACAAATGGATATCAAGATGGGAAAGAAAATTATCGTGTGCGAATATTGCGGACGGATTATGATTGACCCCGAATTGGCCGGAGTTACGACGGAATAAAAAGGATACCTCTACTGATTATATACTGCACGGCCCGGGAAAGAACTCCCAATCATGAAACGCAGGGTAATCCAGTGTGTGGTTCCGTTGAGCAGTGGGGTACTTTTTTTGTAATTGGGGATCTGGCATTGGTACCGGAGTCCGATTTTCAGGATTCGGTTAATGCCCCCCGCTTCGAAATTCCCATCGGGAATGTTGTGGTCGACACCTATTCCCAGATTGATGCCTACCCCGTCAACCTTAAATCCATCCAGAGCGGGATCGGAGTTTGCTGCTTTCAGGTTGGGTTCGAGGAAGCTGTATGCCAACCCTCCAAAAGGGTATATGCTGAGTTGGTCAACATCGAAATTCACACCCAAATTGACACCGATAAACGCGTGGATGGACCCCGAACCAGACGGCCACCGGCTGTTGTCTCCAACTGGGATTTCTTTTGCAAGTTTGTTGGCCGAAAATCCACCGTTTGCCATCAGAAATAGATTTCCGTAAAATCCGCCCACTTCGGTATCCAGTGCAAACCCAGGCTTGAAATGCGCTGCCAAGCCGCCTTGTGGAATCATTGTTCCCATTCCCACACCCCATGAATATGCCCAGGGGGAGGGTTCAATGCGGTAGTTCTGCTGTGCGCGAGCTATACCCGGAATAAGCAGTGCGGACAACAACAACCGTTTTTTGATTTTATTGTTCTGATGATAAGATAAATTGCCGTCAATAACATAATAAGCAACGCTGTAAACGCAACGGTGTCTGTAACTTTTAAACTCGCCGGATCAAAACGGAACTCCACTTGGTGTATTCCCGAAGAAATGGGCAAGGCTCGCAGCGTATAATTAGCGCGCAACATTTGGGCAGGCTGTCCGTCGATGGTAATTTCCCATCCCTTGGGATAATAAATCTCCGAAAAGACGGCCAATTCGTCTTTTTTCGCATCTACCGTGTAGGTAATGAAGTTTGAATCATAATCGACCAGTGCGATGGTGGATGCTGAATCAGCGGCTGTTATGCTGAATCCCCGCAAGACAGGCTCAAATTTTTTATCGGCTACGGCTTCATTGTGTAAATCGATTGCAGCTAACGCATCGATCTCTTCATCGGCATTGTTAACAAACCGTATGTTGTCAACAAACCAGGCATTTCCCATAGCGTAAGGATTCTCTACAGGAACGGTCCCGTTTTGTGTAGGCATAATGATCCATTTGGCGTTGAGCATGTTCAATACCTTGTACCCGTCGGCATTCACCGAATCCATTGCTCCTTGCGTGTTAATAATATCCTGTTGCAACGCTTTTATTTCGTTGGTCAAGTAGACC
>JALHIE010000038.1:0-15203 GCA_022840285.1 Porphyromonadaceae bacterium | reverse complement strand
TTTGATTTAGGGGTGAAGTCGTTGTCGTTGAGGTATCTTTTGTTTACCGTCCACATGTCGGCTAGACAAAGAAGTAGTATCCCGGTCACCATCCATTGGGCTTTTAATTTGCCGGACACAAAAGCGATCAGCATCAAGACCCCTCCTAGAATGATGTAAAAACTACGCCAGGCATCTGCTCTGAAGATGGATATGCGCATCTCCGTGAGGTTTCCGATAACCGTCTGAACATGTTCAGCGGGCAGCGACTGCAATTGCTGCATTTCGAAATTGGAGATGTAAGAAGGAAAAAATAATTCAGGCAACAGCCAGAAGAGAAGAGCAATCCCGCCCGTTAGTGCCCAGCTTATCCCTACATATTTCATGTTTTTTTTAAGGATTTCCGGCTTTTGGACAATTTCTTTTACCGCAAGGGTTGCAAGCAGGGGGATACAAAATTCAGCCACTACCAGGATTGAAGAAACCGTCCGGAACTTGTTGTACATGGGAATATAGTCGATAAAGAAATCGGTGAGTGGCATAAAGTTTTTACCCCACGAGAGCAATATGGAAAAAAGGGTTCCGGCCAATAGTGCCCACTTTACAGGCCCTTTTACGATAAAAAGTCCGAGAACAAACAGCGTCAAAACAAAAGCTCCCACGTAAACCGGACCTGCCGTCCACGGTTGTTCGCCCCAGTATTGTGCGATTTGTTTATACAACTCGCGGTATTCAGGGCGTGCTTTTTCCATCGCTTTGAGGTTTTCCGACATCCGGGCAGAGGAAGATCCGCCTTTGGTGTTTGGAACAAGCAGTGTCCAGGTTTCATCTACACCGTAGCTCCACCCTGTTATGTAATCGCGTTCCAGTCCGTTATTCGATTTGTTCTCTGCTCCGTGGTGCGAGAGTTCCGATTTCCCGCGCATGGTTTCTTTGGAGTATTCATACGTGTGGTACAGGTTGGAGGAGTTTGCGAGCACACCGACCGTCCCGGCAATGACAACTACGGCGGTTGATTTCAAAAAACCGGTGAGTTTTTTTTCCCGAACGGCTTGTACAAAAAAGGCTGCTACCATGAAAAACATCAGGAAGAAGAAGTAATAACTCATCTGAATATGGTTCGCCGAAATCTGGAATGCCACGAAAATCATGATCAACAATGCCCCCGGCAGGTATTTTTTTCGGTACACGTATACCAATCCCGCAATGGTGGGTGGAATATATGCCAGTGTAATAAACTTCCAGATGTGTCCGGCGGCGATAAGTATAAAAAAATAGGAGGAGAATGCCCATACGATGGCTCCCAGCGCACTGATCAACGGCGATGCCCGGAATGCCCGCATAAGGATGTAGAACCCCAGTAGCATGATAAAAACAAGGTAAACGTAATCGGGCAAAAACAGGGCATAGGCTTTTTTCGCCAAGTCCTGCGGTTTGCTCGAATCGTAAGTGGGACTCATCTGGTACGATGGCATCCCTCCGAACATCGAAAGGTTCCAGCGCGTACGTTCACCGTCGTGGCGTTTCATGAAGTCCCGTTGCTCCTGCCCTTGTCCGATAGCGGCAAGGGAATCCCCCTGTGTAATTACCCGGCCGTCCATTACGGCCGGTGCAAAATAGATGAATGAGATAAGGATAAATGAAATGATAACGATTAAATCGGGTAAAAATTTTTTAAGTCGGCTGGAATTTTTCATCGTTCTGTTGCTTTGTAAACGTATTTATTGAGCAAATTTACAGAATAAACTCGAAAGCATTTCAATTCACAACAAATAAAAATAGCGAAGCCGGGTTTGCTTCGCTATTTTTGGCACCTGTCTGGTGTAAATTATCAGAATCGTTTCCCGATGGAAATTCCTAAACGGGGATATGCCTCTGCACCATAATCGTTTTTAAGAAAATTTCGGCCTCCTCCCAAATAAATTTCTCCCACCCAGTTATTCCGGGTAAGGTATTTCCAGCCAATGGCCAATCCTAGTCCGGCTCCCATTTCTGAATCTTGACCATCTGCCTCGGCTCCGTTTAAAACGGAACCGGTGTCCATTAACTGGGAGTACATCGACCCGTTCGCTTCGATAAAGAATCCGGCTGCAAGTTTCTGCATCGATTCCCTGTTGCCTCCGAAAAACCAGCGGAAATACGGCGTAAATGCGAATTGATACGGATTTCGGTCTGTATCCAAACTTGCCAATAAAGATGCACCTACACTGATGTCCGTATTTAAAACCCGTTCGTACGAAATTTCAGGTGACGATGCAAAAATAGTAAATGGCAGGTTGACTTTCAGTTCATTCAACGGCATGTCTTTGGAGATTTTCCACCCCATGATTCGATGTGTTTTTTGCGCAAAGGCAGGTATGCCCATGACAAAAATAGCGAAAAAAACAATAAATTTTTTCATAATTGGCAAGTTTTTAATTCTATAATGTTTATCCCATATAGTTGTAGATGGAAAAAACAGAAAAACGTTACCGTTTTGATGTTAATAAACCTGAAAATAAAAATAAAATTGAAAGCATTCAGCTGATCTGGCTTCCCGGCTTCACTTCTCCCGATGGTTCAATCAACGATAACGAACCGTCGGCGTTTTCAGCCGAAAGAATCATTCCCTCAGACAGGATACCCCTCAATTTTCTCGGTTCCAGGTTGGCAATAAAGCAAACCTGTTTTCCCACCAGCTTGTCGGGATGGGGATAATACGCCGCAATTCCCGATAAGATGGTACGCTTGCCGAGGCCATCGTCCAGCAGGAACCGCAGTAATTTGTCGGCCTTAGGTACTTTTTCACACTCCAGAACAGTCCCTACGCGGATATCCAGCTTGTCGAAATCATCGTAGACGATGTTGTCCTTGACGGGTTTGGCCCGGTAAGTTTCCTGTTCGTTTGCCGCTCGGGTAGCGTGCAGTTTTTCTACTTGCTTTTCGATGGTTTCATCTTCAATTTTCTCGAAAAGGAGTTCCGATTTTCCCAGTTCGTGTCTTTCGGGCAATAGGTCAAAACTGCCCAACTTTTCCCAGTCGAATTTATCGGCATGGATGAACGAATAGATTTTTTTTGCTGAAAAAGGAAGAAACGGCTCGCACACGATGGCCAGGTTGGCAACGATCTGCAGCGACAGGTTCAGGATAGTGGCCGTGCGTACGCTGTCGGTTTTTGCTGTTTTCCACGGTTCGGTGTCTGCCAGGTACTTGTTCCCGATACGTGCCAGGTTCATTGCTTCTTTTTGTGCTTCGCGGAAGTGGTAGTTCTCTAGATTGTACTCCACAGCTTGTTTCACTTGCTGGCATTCGACGATGGTTTCGCGGTCGTAGCTCGTAAGTTCTCCAGAGGCCGGGACGCGATTGTCGAAATATTTCTGTGTGAGTACCAATGCACGGTTAATGAAATTGCCCAGAACAGCGACCAGCTCGTTGTTGTTGCGTGCCTGAAAATCTTTCCACGTAAAATCGTTGTCTTTGGTTTCGGGTGCGTTTGCAGTGAGCGCGTAACGCAACACATCCTGTTTGCCCGGAAATTCTTCGAGGTATTCGTGCAACCATACCGCCCAGTTGCGTGATGTGGATATTTTGTCGTTTTCGAGGTTCAAAAATTCGTTTGCCGGAACATTTTCGGGCAAGATGTAGGAGCCTTCGGCTTTGAGCATTGCCGGAAAGACAATGCAATGGAATACGATGTTGTCTTTCCCGATGAAATGGATCAGCTTGGTGTTTTCGTCTTTCCACCATTTTTCCCAGTCGTCGGGTAGCAGCTCTTTCGTATTGGAAATATAACCGATGGGTGCATCAAACCATACGTAAAGCACTTTTCCCTCGGCATCTTTCAATGGAACGGGTATTCCCCAGTCCAGGTCGCGGCTTACTGCACGCGGCTGCAAGCCCAGGTCGAGCCACGATTTGCATTGTCCGTATACGTTTGACTTCCACTCTTTATGTTCTTTCAAAATCCATTCACGCAGCCACGCTTCGTGTTCGTTGAGCGGTAGATACCAGTGTTTGGTCTTTCGCATGACGGGTATGCTTCCGCTTAAAGCGGATTTAGGGTTAATTAAATCGGTCGGGCTAAGCGAGGTGCCGCACTGTTCACACTGGTCGCCGTAGGCGCGTTGGTTGCTGCAGTGAGGACAAGCTCCGGTGATGTAGCGGTCGGCAAGGAATTGTCCGGCTTCTTCGTCGTAATATTGTTCGCTTTCAATTTCCTGAAATCCACCGTTTTCATAGATTTTCAGAAACATGTCGGATGCTGTTTTTTTGTGAACATCGGAGGTGGTACGCGAATAAATATCGAATGAAATTCCAAACTCTTCAAACGATTTTTTGATAAGCTCGTGGTACCGATCCACGATATCCTGAGGCGTAACACCTTCTTTCCGGGCACGAATGGTAATGGGAATTCCGTGTTCATCCGAGCCACCCACAAAAAGGGTTTCTTCTCCTTTCAGGCGTAAATACCTGGCGTAGATATCTGCCGGGACATAAACTCCCGCTAAGTGTCCGATGTGAACCGGCCCGTTTGCATATGGCAATGCCGATGTGATCAGTGTGCGTTTAAATTGTTTTGACATAGTTGGGCTACGGGTTACGCGTTTCGGGTTACGGATTTTGCAGGCCTGTAGTGCCGAAACGGTTGTAATTATCCTTTTTTTTGATGTGCAAAGATACGAAAAATAGCTGTTTTTTGGTTATCATCGATGAAATATAAAACAAGAACGTTGATTAAGCGTTATTAAAGAAAAAAAGTGTATGGATCTTGACATAAGAGGTAAAGTGGCCATTATCGGCGGAAGCAGTAAAGGGTTGGGGAGAGCGTGTGCATTAGCGTTAGCGAAAGAGGGCGTGAACATTGTGTTGTGTGCCCGCCAGGAAGAAGCTTTGCAGAAAACCAAAAGCGAGATTGAATCGTTGGGTGTTGAGGTGTTGGCTTTGTCGGTTGATATGGCGTCTGGTGAGGATAATCAGCGGATTATCGATGAGACCTTTCGAAAATTTGGCAGAATCGATATCTTGATCAACAATTCCGGCGGACCTAAGCCGGGAACTTTTCGGGATGTAACTTCGGATGATTTGGATGATGCATACCGTTCGGTGCTGAAATACAATATCCGGATGATTCAGGGTTGTCTGCCTTTCATGGAAAAGAACGGGTGGGGCAGGATTGTAAACATCACTTCCGTCACTGTGAAGGAGCCCGCTCCGAACATGGTGCTGTCAAATATTTTCCGCTCAGCGGTAGTGAGTTTTGCCAAGACCATCAGCAAGGAGGTTATTTCCAGCGGAATAACCATCAATAACGTTTCTCCCGGCTATTTTAAGACCGACAGGGTAATGCAGTTGATGAAAGTCCGCTCAGAGGCCGAAGGGATTTCCACGAACGAGTATGAACAGAAAGCCATTCTGGATTTTCCGCACAAACGCTATATGGATCCGCAGGAGTTGGGCAACTTGGTTTGCTATCTGTGTTCAGAACAGGCCAAATCGATAAACGGAACCACCATTCAGGTGGATGGCGGGATGTTGAGCGGGTTGCTGTGAGGCGAAAATGAATTGTGGTGAAACATAGGATTTAGTTGAAATATTCTTTCCACGTAATTGTTTTCCCACTCTCGGCAGATTTTCTTGCCAGTTCCAGGATTTTTACCACTACTTCGTTGTTGGCCAAAGCAGACAGGTCGTACGGTTGAGGGTTAATTTCTCCTCGAATTACACGGGCAAAATAAGAAAAAGCATCGTTCCTCTCTGCGTTTAGTGACGGTGCAATCCTTTCTGTTACTTTCTTTTCGTTGGTTTTAAACAGAGTCATGTTTTCAGCATCTTTACAGAAAACATATCCAGATTGTCCGTAAAGCTTCATTTCTTTCCGGTTGTAAGGCCAGTTCCATGATGCCTGGACAACAACTTGTTTATCGGAATATTGTACGACGATGCTGGCCTCATCATCCACGTTTGGATAAACCTGTGGTTTGTTGGTGTGTGTAACGGCTGTAACGGAAACGGGTATTTCGCCTTGCATGAGCCACGTGGAAAGGTTAGCCCCGTAACAGCCAAAATCGTTCAGCGCTCCGGCGCCATTCAGCACCGGGTCGGTAAGCCAGGCGAGAAACTCCTTGCTACAGCCAATCTCTACCGGTCCCTGATGCCCGGTATGAAATTCAATCTTACGAATCTCCCCGATTTGTTTTTCTTCGTTTGCGATTTTATAGGCTTCGATGTTGCTTCCGTACCAGGTTGTTTCGTAGTTGGTCAACAAATGAATATGGTATTTTCTGGCAAGTGCGGCCATTCTGTCGGCATGTGCCACACTCACGGCAAGTGGTTTTTCAACCATAACGTGTATGCCTCTTGGAGCACATTTCTCCACCACCTCCAGGTGTCCGAAAATATCGTTGTAGGCCATTACCGCTTCGGGTTCGGTATTGCGGAGCATTTCATCGATACTCGAAAAGACCATTTTCTTGTCGAAACCGTACCTTTTCACTAATCTTTCCACCAGTCCGCTGTCCGGTTCGGCAATGCCAACGATAACAATATCGCCTTTCTCTTTTCTTCCCAGGAGTCCATGAATGTGATCGTGGGTTAAGCCCGCAATGCCAATTTTTACCGGTTTTTGCTGTGCCGGCGTAACAACCGGAAGTACAATCATACTTGCTGCGAATAAAAACTTTGTAACGGATTTAATCATAAAGTTTGAGTATCTGTTTTAAAATAATTGTCCCTGCTCACCGGCCATTTGGGGAACATGTAAACGGAGGTGGAGCCTTTTGTTCAGTTTTTCTATCAGGTATGCGGAAAGAAGCGGTGACGATACCTCTACATTTTGGTGGACGAAGAAGTAAAGATGCCGTAACCCTTCCCTGTGCCACTTTTCAATGCGGTCAACCCAGTCATCGATACGCTTGCGGTCAATTTCATCGGCATTACACCCCACGAAACGGATAAAAGCCGTAGAGGTGGTCAATCGCATGTGAAGCATGTCGCGCCGGCCGGCAGTATCTACAATGATATTGGCAGTCTTGTGTTTTTCCAGAAAATTGCAGTACTCGCTCCAGACTGTCTTGTCAGAAAACCATTCCGGACTGCGCACTTCTACAGCCAACGGAATCACTTTCGGAAAATCCGCAACAAAAGCTTTCAGTTTGTCAAATCCCTTGACGCCGAAATTCTCGTGCAGTTGCAGAAAACAGATGCCCAGTTTTTCTTCGAAGTGCGAGATCGCATCGCAATAGATGGCCGTCAATTCTTCTACATTGTCCAACCTGCGCATGTGGCTGATGGATTGCGTAATTTTCGGAAAAAACTTGAATCCGTCCGGAGTTTTGTTTTTCCATTTTACCACTTGTTCTGCTTTTGGCATATTGTAAAATACGGAGTTCATCTCAATGGAGTTGAACTGCCGTGAATAATAGGTAAGCTCGTCTTTTGTTCCTTTAGGATAAAAACCTTTCAGGTCGTTTTTGTTCCATTTCGCACAACCAATATATGTTTCGAACCTGTTTTCCGGCACGTTCTTCAAAACTCCCCGGGTTGCTTTGTCATCGGCGGGAATTCTGAAATCTATGCCCGTTGGATCTTTTACTTTTCCGTATTTCATGTCGTCAGTCGTTATCGGTATACCTTACAAAAGCAATGCTGCTGCCATCGGGCGACCAGCTATGCACATTGATCGTTCCCTGTCCGCCGTAAAAAACGGGGGTCAGGTCGCGGACACTCTTTGATACCATATCCAGTAAGCGAAGTTTTACCTCTTTTCCGAACGGATGTCCTCCTTTCTGGTCTTCGATATAGGCGATATAAGCGATGCTTTTGTTGTCGGGACCGGGATGCGGGAACCAGTTATCGTACTCGTCAAAGGTTAGTTGGGTCTGTTCGCTTCCATCGGGACGCATCCGGTAGATATGCATTCGTCCGGTACGGTGGCTGTTGAAATAGATCCATTGTCCGTCGTAGCTGTACTCCGGACCATCATCTAATCCGTCGGCGTCTGTCAACCTGATCTCTTCGTCAATGATAACGTGGGTTTTGTAAATATCCCACTGGCCGTTACGCATGGCGCAATAAGCAACCCACTGATTATCGGGGCTGATGCCGTGCCAGTAACTCGGATGACCAGCGGTGATTAATCGGGGGATGCCGCCGTTCGAGGGAAGAATAAAGATACGCGAACTTCCTCCCGGTGACGTGACTCTTGAGTCGTTATGACTTATAATCAGCCATTTGCCGTCGAATGAAAGACCGTGATCGTTGTTGCATCGGTCAGCAGGTCCGGTATCGATAATGCCGAGCTTTTCACCTTTAACCGATATTTTTTCCAATTTTCCACCGGAGTTGATTATGAGGTATTTCCCGTCTCGGGACCAGTTAGGTGCTTCGAAATGGCGTTTCTCCCGCAAGATGACTTTCTCCTTTCCGGTTTTCACGTTGAGCAGAACCAATTCGCTCTCCAGATTCTTTGGCGCTTGCGAAAGCACAGAAAATGAACAAAGCGTGTACAGAAAAAGCAAATAAAAATGTTTCATTGTATCTTAAACTCCTACGGTTATTTTCCAAATCGCTTCTATCCATTCATCGGAATTATTAAGCGAAGGAACAAAGATAAAACTCTCGCCTCCGGCTTTCATAAACAGTTTGCGAGCTTGAATGTCGATGTCGAACAATGTCTCCAGGTTATCCACCGGAAAGCCGGGGGCAATTACTGCTACTTTCTTCCATCCCAGCCGGGGCAAATCGGAAATATCTGTATCTAAAAAAGGTTTCAGCCAATTGTTGCCGCGTTGTGATGCATACAGAAGAAACGTATATTGCAATTGGATGTTGAGCTTTTCACAAAACAACCGATTGGTTTCTTTCAACTGGTACACGTAGTCGAACTCTTTTCCCTTTTTCCAGGCTTCTTCTACCTGATGAACGGGTAAGCTATGATAACTGAATACCAGTTTGTCGATATCTTTCAGATAGGGCTCGGCGTTTTTTACAAGAGCATGTATAAATGCCGGATGATTAAAGTAGGGCTCAACGAGTTTTAACCGATAGGAATGGGGTCGTTTGTAAAAAATTCTTCCGATTTCATCAATTGTTGTTTTTGTGGTGGATTGGGCGTAATGCGGATACATGGGGAATACCACAACTTCGTGGAGGAGCGGACATTTTTTTTCCAGGTTTTTCAACGCTTGCTCAATCGCCGGTTCACCGTACCGCATGGCAATTTCCACGGGGACGTTTTTTTTCTCTTCCAGCGATTGGGCCAGTTTCCGCATGAAATAGATCATGGGAGAGACCTCAGGCTCTTCTTTTCGCCAGATTTGGTTGTATTTTTTAAACGACCTGCCGGATGAAGCCGGAGCAACGATTTTTTTTGCCAGAAAGCTGGAAACCCATCCAGGCTTACCGGTAACAAGCGGATCGCTCAGCATATCACCCACAAATTTTCTTACGGCTTCTTTACTGCAGGTAGCCGGAGTTCCAATATTTATCAATAAAATACCGCGCATAAACGTACAGGTGAAGCTATTTTATAAATGTTTCCAATATCTTTGTCGTTTCACTGGGAATAATTAAGGTTGATTCGGTATCGGCCGGAACCAGCACGGTCTCTCCCTGCCCGATAAAAAGCGAATTCCCTTTATTGTCTTTCAGCGTACAATGTCCCTGCATACAAATGTAGATCACAAAAGAGTCAAGAGCCTTGTAGTGCCGAGTCATCGGGATATCCATTTCCAACAGGGTAGTCGTGAAGTATTCGCACGAAACCAGTTTTACCGGTTGGTTGGGGCGTGCAGAGTATTCGGTTCGATAGTCACCATACACCCGGTAGTCGATTGCTTCTTTTGCTAATTCCGTGTGCAACTCGCGCAAGTTTCCCTGTGCGTCTTTTCTGTTGTAATCGTATATGCGGTATGTGAGGTTTGATGTTTGCTGAATTTCGGCAATGAAGCATCCTGCTCCGATGGCATGCACCCTGCCCGCGGGCAGGAAAAACACATCGCCTGTTTTTACGTTGTATCTTTTAAGTTTATCGGTAAAGGTGTTGTTCTCTATGGTTTCAATATATTCTCCGGAGGTTATCGGGGTCGAAAACCCTGAATAGAGGTATGCATCGGATGTTGCTTTTATCACGTACCACATTTCTGTTTTTCCGAAAGAGTTGTGTCGTTCTTTTGCCAGCTTATCGTCCGGATGAACTTGAATGGAAAGATCGTCACGCGCATCGATAAATTTAATCAGGAGTGGAAAGGTGTCGCCAAATTTTTCATATACTTTTTTCCCCACTAGCCGGTCTCTGTTGATCCGGAGAACTTCATCGATCGATTTTCCCGCTAACTCACCATTGTCGACAACGGACAAGCTGCCTCTCACGCCCGATATCTCCCAACTTTCTCCTATACCGTCTTGTACAGGCTCAATATTTTTAAATTTGCAGATATCGGAACCGCCCCAAATCATCGGTCTGAGGATCGGTTTAAACTTTAAAGGATATAAGGCTGCCCCTAAACCTTTCTCAGGAGATTGGGCGGCGTGCAGTTTATTAGCGTTAGTATTCATTGTTATAAATTTGTTAAAACAACTTTTCTTGCTGGTCCCGGATTTTCCGAATCGTAAACGAAGAAAATGCGACGTTTTAGTAAGATTATTTTCCGAGATCCCTTGAGGGACAAGGAGTCATAATTTCTTTAACACAAGGGCCGAACGGGCAGGCAGGTATGTCTGGATCCAGCCTTTTCCCTCTTTTGCGTATATAGGATCGTAATGCGTGAAATGATGAACGGTATCGTCGTTGAGTCCGAAACCGCCGAACCGCCGGTCGTCAGTGTTGAGGATAATACTGTATTCGCCTTCAGGAACCAGCATGCCGTAATCGCTAAACGATTTTTCCGGATGGAAGTTGAAGACAAACAACAATTTTTTTCGCATATAGGCCAGTACGTTGTCGCCGTCCTTGTCCCATATTTTCGTGATAGGCGTGGCCTGAAAGCCGGGGATAGACTTTATAAGATTGATCATCGCTTTGTCAAAGTCGCCCAGGTAATGGTACTTGAGGTTTTGGTCATCAGCCAATTGCCATTGGCGTCGGGCATATTTGTGAGACCAGTTATTCCCCTCGCGTGGAAAATCAATCCATTCCGGATGACCGAACTCGTTGCCCATAAAATTCAGGTAGCCTCCGTTGATGGTGGTAGCAGTAACCAGCCGGATCATTTTGTGTAGCGCCATACCCCTGTCAACCCGGAACGAGCTGCTTATCAGCTTCGACATGAACCAATACATGTCGGCATCTATTAGTCTGAAAATAATGGTCTTGTCTCCTACCAATGCCTGGTCGTGACTTTCCACGTAAGAGATTGTTTTTTCGTCGGCACGACGATTGGTCGTTTCCCACCAGATGGCAGTGGGATGCCACTCTTCATCTTTTCGTTCCTTGATGGTTTTGATCCAGAAATCGGGGATATTCATTGCCATCCGGTAATCAAAACCGTACCCCCCCGATTTAATGTCTAATCCCAGGCCGGGCATGCCGCTCACTTCTTCGGCAATGGTAATGGCATTGGGATTTACTTCGTGAATGAGCTTGTTGGCCAGTGTCAGGTAACAGATGGCATCGGGATCCTGCCTGTCGTTGTAATAATCGTCATACCGGGTGAAACTTTCTTCCAGGCCATGGCTGTAATACAACATGGAGGTTACCCCATCAAAACGGAAGCCGTCGAATCGATATTCTTCCATCCAGTATTTGCAGTTTGAAAGCAGGAAATGGAGTACTTCGTTTTTGCCGTAATCAAAGCAAAGCGAATCCCATGCCGGATGGTTTCTGCGAACGGGATCGCTTGGAAAATAGAGGTCGTATGAACCGTCAAGACGGGCAATCCCTTCCGTTTCGTTCTTCACCGCATGCGAATGTACAATGTCCATAATCACAGCGATTCCCATTTCGTGCGCAGCATCAATTAATTGACGAAGTTCATCGGGTGTGCCGCAACGCGACGTAGGAGCAAAGAAATTGGATACGTGGTAGCCAAACGAGCCGTAATAGGGATGCTCCTGAATAGCCATTAATTGAATCGCATTGTAACCGCTATTCCTGATCCGCGGCAGCACGTTCTCCCTGAACTCGTTGTAGGTGCCCACCCTTTCTTCTGCGGTAGCCATCCCGACGTGACATTCATAAATTAGGAGCGGTGATGTGTCGGGTTTAAAATCGGTTATCCTGAAAGAGTAGGACGTTTCAGGCTCCCATACCTGTGCACTGAATATATGTGTTTGCGCGTCTTGTACAACCCTGCGGCTCCAGGCGGGAATCCGTTCACCGGTTCCGCCCTCCCAGCTGACAAAGAGTTTGTACAAGTCTTGGTGATGAATCTGTTCCTGCGGAATTTTTATTTCCCAGACACCGTTTTCCAATTTTTTCAACCGGTACGGTTCCATCCGTTGCCAGTTGCTGAAAGTACCGATTAGAAAAATATCGGTAGCGTTCGGTGCCCACTCCCGAAAAACCCATCCGGTAGTTGTTTTGTGTAGCCCAAAGTATAGATGTCCGGTGGCGAAGTCCGATAACCCGATTTTCCCGTTTCGCGTCAACTCTTTTTCTTTTCTCAAAAAGCGGTTGTTCCGGTCTTCTATACTTCGGATAAAAGGTTTAAGCCAAGGGTCATTTTTTACAATATCCAACATGAATTACTCGACAATTAAAATAGTTATAAAACAGCAACTTTCAGGATGAGTTTTCGGGTGATGCCTTCGCCGATAAGCGGGGCGTGTGCGTCTTCGGGCGAAAAAATAACAAATTCGCCGGGGCGCACGTGGACGAAAGTGGACGGTTCATCGTCAAACAGTTGAAAGTCGTTTTGACTGTCGTATTCCTGCGCCGGTTCTTTCAGGTTTTTCAAGGATTTCCATCCGAAAATTTCTTCCCGGGCGATAGGGATCTGTATGTCGATGAATTTTCTGTGAATTTCCAGTTTAGCTTCTGTTTTGCTTTTCAAGACGGTCTTCACGGCCGACGCTTTCAGGTATAGTCCTTCTATCTCGGTAGTCCCTTCCTGCAAATTATTCAAATCCAATTCTCTAACATACTCGAAAGCCTTTTCAAACAAGGGATTCAACCCAAAATAATTGGGTGCATTTTCTATGTTGTCCAATATCATACCTATCCGTTTTTTCTTATCTTATTTGCACAAAGATAACGGAATTTATGAACATTTAGTTTCATTTTTTCTCAAAATAAGCGACTCGCAGTTTCCAATCAGAAAAAAAACGTATCTTTGTTGTTTGATAAACGATACTGCGATGAAACGAATATTACCTGCATGCATTATTCTACTAATATCCGTTGCCGTTTTTTCTCAAAATGATCAGACCACCTGTAACCTGGGATTCTCGTTTAAAATAAGCAACAATCCCAACTGGGGCAATAATGAACCTGTCGTGACAGAGGTTACTCCCGGGTCACCCGCTGAAAAAGCCGGCTTAAAAACCAACGACATTATTCTTGAAGTGAACGGAAACGGAACCTACCTGAAGCCGTCCCATACCATCATGTCGTGGTTTATGGAGAAGTCTTCCGATATGTCGATATCCGTCCGCAACTTCGAAGCGTCGTTCAAGCCGATGCACATTGCCAAGGATTGCAGGCCGAGGAACGGACTGAGTGAAGCACAGCTGGCTCCTGTTTTTTCGTTTTATAGCCTGGAGGATGTTCAAGACCGGAAATTCATTATTCCGGTAAAGACGGCCATAAATCCTGATGCCGACTTCTTTAATTACCGGACCTATGATTTTGCGCCTTCCGATGCAAGTTCGCGGGAACTGGACGAGCGTATTAATTCAATATTTGTGAGGGTGCTGTCTCAGCTCGGTCTTAAGCGAGACAGTGAAGATCCTGATTTTATCATTCAAACCTTTTACAGTTATCAGAATAATCCCATGTTCAAGACGGACTCGCCGACTCGTGGAACCTACCCCGGAACCTGGAGGTTCGATACCCGTAACAACCGGATGGTTAAGATTCCTGTTTTTGATCCCACTCAGCCTGTAAGGATTGATGATGTAATGTACGACCTGGAGTTTGGCTACCGGTTTTATGACCGGAAATTTACGGAACCCGGCAGATCGATGCTAGTCTGGGAGAGCGAGGTGAAAGAAAAACTGAGTGATAACTACGGGTTGCTGGACTATCTGGAGATGAACCTCCCTTTGATATTGCGTAAATTCCCCAATTCAGGGAACCTGGAAAGAGCCACTTATCACGTGAAATATCTACGCTTTAATTATACGGGTATAAATTACGATTTGAACGATTTAAAAACAGCGGTTTCCGTCGATGCCGGGTCTCCGGCAGCCCGCTCGGGGATTAAGGCGGGAGATGTTATAATGAAGGTGCAGGGCCATAATTTCAACCACGATGCTGCATCGCTTACTTCCAGTTACCGGCGGTTTATTGCTGAAACGATGAAATATCGCGATCCAGCTACAAAATATACAGATTCAAACGGGTTTCAAAATGCCATGTATTGGGATATTATACACTACAACAGCGTCTCTAAGGAGATAAACGACAAGAAGAGATACAAGGCCGGTTTTTCGTACCTGTTCAATTTCAATCAATACATTGACTGGAACACTCCAGATACACTGAATATTGACGTTGAAAGGAAAGGAGAGAAATTGTCCTTTGAGGTGAAACCTATCATAAACAGACACTCCCATGTTTCCGTGGAATAAATTTCCTCTCCGGAGACCTGTTTGATTATAGAAACTTTTCTGAATTTTTATTTTTTCAACATAGCCCGCTATTATATGTGAGCTGAAAAGCCAGGTCCATCAAAAAAATAGACTTAAAATAGGATATGAAAAAAATCAAAACGGTTTCTTGATAAAAAAAATAAAAAAAGCGGTAAAAAATTTGCTGATAAAATTAAATGCTCTATCTTTGTATCCCTTTCGCAATAATCGAAAGGATTTGTTATTGAGATAACAAATAAAGTTGCAAAAGTTGAAAAATTGAAGTTGTAGAATCGCCTGGAAATCAAGTTGAGAAAATATTTTTCAAAAAATTTTCAGATTTTATTTTGTGAATTCAAAAATAGTTTCTACCTTTGCATCCGCTTTCCGAAAACAAGCAGTTGTTGAAAGCGATTTCACGTTCTTTGAAAGATTTTCATATACGTTTTTTTAATGACAAGCAGTATATAAGATATATATATTGGTACCCGTTCAATAGAACATAAGAGGAAAAGAAA
>JALHIE010000037.1 GCA_022840285.1 Porphyromonadaceae bacterium | reverse complement strand
CCCACCTTGTTGACGGCCACCATGGACACGTCGTTGGCCGCTGAGCGCAGCTGCTCCTGGTAGTCATCATACTCCTTCTGGGTGTCGGCCAGCTTCTGTTTCAGGTCGGCGAGCTTATCGTCCGCATCCCTGAGCTTGTCCTTCTTGTCATCCAGCTTGGTGAGGAGGCCCTGAAGCTTCTCGTTCAGGCCGCGTTCCTCCCGCTGCATCTGAGCCTTTGTCGCATCATCAAGATCATCCGAGCGCAGTGCAGCCTCTATCCTGTCAAGCTCCTGCTCGACGGTCTGACGGGCATTATCCAGATTGAAGACCATCGTCCGAAGGCCCTTGACTCTTGTCTCTGCCTGCCGTATCTCGCTGTCCAATTCGGACAGCCTGCCCATCTTTCCGAATATCTCCCGCTCCAGCTGAGTGCACTGGGAAGAGAGGTCACGCCGGTACTCCTCAGTGCTCTGATGCTTGGCACCGGTGACAGCGACACTGTCCCCACGCTCCAGTCCCCAGGGCTCGTTCGCCTTGGCAAAGGCATCATGCAGTTCGAGCGTTTTCTGGCGGTATTCGTACTTGTCATTGCCAGCGAAAAGTTTCCGGAAGGATATGGTGTTGCCATCGACCACGGGGACAATGTCGGCATGGATGTGCGGGCTCCGCTCGTCCAGATGGACAATGAAGGACAGGATGTTCTCCTCCCCGTACCTGCCACATAGAACGTCATACATATCCTTCGCCCACTGCTCCACCTCTGGACACCGCTGAATGACACTGTTGTCAGCGCCCTGCTCGAAATCTATCTTCTGACTGCCAAAGGCGAGTTCCGTAAGTCGGTCATGTGAACCGCTGATGATGAAGTCCACGACGGTCCGGATTTTAGGCTCGTCACCATACTTGGCATTCGGATCCTTGATGCCCCGCAAGCGGAGGTTCTCCGCAAACTTTTCCGGAATCGACCTGCTCTTGTCCACCGGCTGCACTCTCCCGCCCCGCACAATCTCAAAGTTGAGATGTTCGCGGGTGCGGTCTATCCTTCCGTTGGCATTGGAGCATTCCCATCCCTTTTCAGTCCAGCGACGCTGGTGCTCGTTGCTCTGCGCTGTGGTGAATCCGGACTTCGCCTGGAAGTGCACCACCTGTTTCTGTCTCTCCATTTCAGAGCTGAATTTGTGTCTTCCCTGCCATCCGTTTCCAGCCCGGCTTGCCGTCCATGGCTGGCACTCTCTCCACTTGACAAGGTCAAAGTGGGTATTGAGTTACCAACCTCCCTCCATTTGTGGCAGACGGGCAAGCCCGTCGCTGAAAAAATGCCATCATCCGCAAAGATGTTTTGCCAGCCGCCACAAGGCTGCCCGATTCGGGAGTCTCAATGAACGGACCGGAAAGCGGAGCCGTGAAGGAGACGGATGAAAGGAAAACAAGGGCATTTACTGGCCCGCAGGGAGCGTTAAGCACTTCAAGTGGATAGAGACACCGGTCGGAGTCTTTTCGTAGGTCAGAGCGCCCGTTTCGGCCAGTTCGTCCAAAAAAGTCTTCGCGGTGTGACGATGCCAGTGCCATGCGTCGGCGAGTGCAGAGATTCTGACGGTGGTCGTTCCGGCCTCGGATTCGGAGTTTTCGCAGGAGCGGTTCAGAGCGCAAAGCTCTAAAAGATGACGGAAAGCATCGAAGCGCGACACGCGGTCATCCTGACGTGCGCGGAGAATGTCTGCCGTCTGTTTGGAGATAGTGATTGTATAGTCAGGACACATCTGTTCCTGAACGTTGCCATTTATTTTTGTCATAAGAGTATTACTGTTTTTATTGGTTTGCTGCCAGTGCTCCGATGACATTTATGGGTCGTGGAATGCCATGCTCTGACCGGCATTGTTGCCTTAGAAGTAGTGGTTCCTGATTTCCTCGCTGGACATCGCCTTGAGTGCTTCGGGGTCAGTCTCTGCCAGCTTTATGATATAGCCAGACGGGTAGAAGAACGAGAGCTCTATGATGACAGCGAGGTCAACGGCAAGAGTGAAGAGTCTGGCATCCATGGACACGAAAAAGAAGAATGCCATAGCGAAATACTGGAGCATCCTGTCCTTGTGAATCCACCGCAGGACGGCATCCGGGGACAAGCCAAAGGTCCGGCCCCGAAATCCGGAACATGAGGAAGTTGACCGACAGGATCAGAGCATCCATCACAAGGACGAATCCCTTCCTCTTTTTCTCCTGCATCGCCATGCAGAGATAGAACCGCGTCCATCGTCTTCCAGTTCCCGCTTTCTTATAAATGAAGGGAAGAACAGGAAGGGACGCAACGAGTATCAGAAGTATAATCAGGCGTGTCATGGCAGTGGTGTTTATTTACATGAAATCGGCAATCAGTCTGGAGAGCGGCATCATGCACCGGGCCTCCCCTATTTCCTCATGAAGACGGAGGTCATCCTTCAGGGATTCGAGCATGACCTCCAGTGAGGAATATACATGAACGTACAGCGTATCGACGGCACCCGTGCCATCGGACTGCGCGTTGACCTTGTACATGTTCTCGTATTCAGGACTGGCATAGGCGCAGCAGTGCTGAGCGCCAGGCGCGGCACCGATGCCGCCGACATGGTAAAGGATGTTCAGCTCGGACTGATCCTCCAGGCAGTCCAACACCTCGTCCATCGACATGGGACTCTCCAGTGAGAATGTCAGCAGCACATAGTCATCATAGTCATCCGCACTTTCCAGATGCTCCGCGTCAATCAGGTCGGGCATCTCCAGTGAAGCCATACGGCAGAAACGGTCAATCGCAGTCTTGTTCATATAATAAATGGAATTTTGGTACTCAAGAAAAGGATGGGAAGCCTGCATATCAAGCAGTCACCTTAAACAAATCCTCTCACTTCCGCGCCTGTGCACACTCACGCAGAAACAGGCTGTCCCATCCGTATGGAAGTATGGTATGGTTTAAACTGGTTTCATTTACTAAACTAATTGTATATCAATTATTTAACATCATCATTTCGAGCGCAAATGTATATATATTTTTGCTATCGACGGCAAACTTTTCGGAACTTTTTGACATCGGAAACGAAAATTTCTGAATACCATGTACACGTACCATTCCGAAAAGGAATTGCTCATCAATTCATAAGACATTGACTATTATGTCACGAGTACCATTGCCGGATGGACAATTATGCTTACCTTTGCGGCAAATTCAAAAGCAAGCCAATGGCAACAACAGGTTACATCTTCCTCTCAAAGAAGTATGACACTCTTGATGAGGACAGGAAATGGATGATCGATTACGGCTGTGATTGCATCATCGAGGAGAACGGGGCGCAGGAGAAGCTCCGTCCGCAATGGAAGAAAGTGCTGGGCAACTGCTCTGCCAATGACACGATAGTCATCAGCAGGCTGAGCAATGCGCTGCGCGGTGTCAGGGAGCTTGGAGCGTTCCTGGATCTCTGCAACCAGTACAACCTCCGTCTCATCTGCATTCAGGACAGGATAGACACCGGCGGTGAGCTCTTCAACGAGACGACGGCAGCCGAAGTGCTGGGCATCATCGGCAGGCTGTCATCTGAGGCCACAGTCCTTCGCCGCAGGGAGGCCAGGTCCCTCCAGACCGGAGCCGCCGAGCCGAAAACCATCAAGGCCGGTCTGAGGAAAGACAGGGAGAAGACGGTGGTGAAGATGTACAAGTCCGGCAAGTCCATCGATGACATCTGGAAAGCCAGCGGTTACAGAAGCCGTACCAGCGTATTCCGCGTCCTTGCACGCAATGGCGTTGAACTGAACCGTGGCCCTCATCAGGGACCTATCAAGAAACGCAGTGAAAGATAAAATATATGGAAATGGATTTGACCCCCATTGCAGATGAAAGGCTCCTGTGTGTCAAGGTCGGCAAGATAGCACGGGAGAACATCTATGAGATGACTCGCAAGTACTGGAAGCTCGACGGGTGCAAAGCTGCCGAAGCTGACTATGTACTGGCTGTCATCGACGGCATCGTTGATTCGGTCTTTGAACCAGATGAATGGTTCAAGACAGAGGACCCGGCACATACCGGACGCTGGGAGTTCATCGGAAGGCCAGTCAACGAATCCCCTTATATCGGGAAAAGCGTGAAGTCCTTCTACGGCAGAAGCGCCAACCCTGTCAGATACATCAACTTCTAAAGATATGACATTATCAGAAGCCATACTCGCCCGCCATTCGGTCAGGGCATATACCGAGCAGCCTATTACCGGTGAAACACTCGCTACACTGAAGCAGAAGATTGAGCAGGTAAATGCTGAAGGCAATCTTCATGTCCAGCTCGTGCTCGATGAGCCGAAAGCCTTCCTCTGCGCCATGGCCAAGTACGGCAAGTTCAGAGGCGTGAGGAACTATCTTGTCATGGTCGGCAAGAAAGCCGATGACCTTGAAGAGAGAGTCGGCTACTATGGAGAGCAGCTGGTGCTCCTCGCCCAGACCCTGGGACTCAACACCTGCTGGGTCGGCGTAAGCTACAGCAAGACTCCGGGCGCTTTTGTTCTGGATGAGGGTGAAAAGGTCGCCTGTGTCATATCCATCGGCTATGGTGAGACTCAGGGTGTCTCCCACAAGATCAAGTCACCGAAAGATGTGAGCAACGCCAGTGACATAACTCCACGTTGGTTCAATGATGGCGTGAAGGCTGCCCTGCTTGCCCCTACCGCCGTCAACCAGCAGAAGTTCTACTTCGAGTATGTGGGGTTTGACGGAGAAGGCAAGAAGCCGAAGGTCCTGGCAAAGAAAGGCACATCCCTTGTCGGCTACACCCAGATGGACCTCGGCATTGCAAAGTATCATTTCGAGATTGGTGCCGGTAAGGACAACTTCGACTGGGCCTGATAATCAGGCTCTCCCCTGCCATGATCAAGATACGCTGCGTCATAGAGGGCATCACCTTCCAGAACCAAGAGAACGGATGGTCCGTGCTCAAGGTCAGGGTCAAGGACTACAATGACCCGGTGACGCTCGTCGGCTCATTACTAGACGAGCCGGTCGGAGCCGTGCTTCTTTGTGAAGGCAACTGGAAGGTCAACAAGAAATACGGCAGGCAGTTCGAAGTGGAGACCTACGAGGAGGTCATGCCAGCCACGGCCTACGGCATTGAGAAGTACCTGGGCAGCGGTCTTGTCAAGGGCATCGGTCCCAAGTTCGCCCATCTGATTGTCGAACGGTTCGGCACGGACACCATTGCGGTCATAGAGGACGATATCGAACGTCTCTATGAAGTGGCCGGCATAGGCAAGAAACGTGTCGAGAAGATCCGTGAGAGTTGGGAGAAGCAGAAGGACATAAAGAACGTCATGCTCTTCCTCCAGCAGTACGGGGTCAGTACCGGATTCGCCGCCAAGATATACCGTGTCTATGGCAAGGAGAGCATCGATACGGTGAACAAGAATCCCTACAAGCTTGCCGATGACATCTGGGGCATAGGCTTCAAGACTGCCGACGGCATAGCAACGAAGATGGGATATGAGAAGAATGACCTGCGCCGTTGCCGCAGCGGTCTGCTCTACACCCTCAATGAGCTTGCCGATGAAGGTCATGTGTTCGCCCGGGAAGACCAGCTTGTCAGTGCTGCGGTGAGTCTGCTCGAAGCTGATGAGGAACCGATACGGACAGCCCTGAGCGATATGCTGACCACCGAGGACCTGATTGCCGAAGGGGAAGCCATCTATCTGCCGCCATTCTACTATTCAGAGAAAGGGACGGCACGCAAGCTGCTGAACCTTGTTCAGGCGCAGTCCCCCGCCCTCTTTGAAGGGTCTCTCGACATAGAGGCCATACAGCGGAAATCCGGTATTGAGTACGATGACGTTCAGATTGCCGCCATACAGCAAGCGGTGGAAAGCAAGGTCATGGTGCTGACGGGAGGTCCCGGCACGGGCAAGACCACCACGACACAGGGTATCATCGCTGCTTTCAGGGAGGCGCATCTCCATATCCTTCTCGCAGCACCTACGGGCAGAGCTGCCAAGAGGATGAGCGAGGCCACCGGCATGGAAGCCAAAACCATTCACCGGCTGCTGGAGTACAACCCCATGGACGGCTACAAGCGCAATGACGAGAATCCCCTTGACGGAGACGCGCTCATCGTCGATGAATGCTCCATGATAGACATCATCCTGATGAACAACCTCATGAAGGCCATTCCTGAACACATGAGGCTTATCCTTGTCGGAGACATCGACCAGCTGCCGAGCGTCGGAGCCGGAAACGTGCTGAGGGACATTATAGACTCTGAGATGATTCCCGTAATCAGACTGACCCGCATCTTCCGTCAGGCACAGTCCAGCCGTATCGTCATGAACGCCCATGCCGTCAATCAGGGACGCTTTCCGGACATCAGCAACGGAAGGAATACCGATTTCTTCTTTATCAGGAATGATGACCCCGAGCAGGTGGCCGGGGAGATTGTGAAGCTGGTAAGAGACCGTCTGCCCAAGGCCTACGGTCAGCCACTAAGCAACATCCAGGTTCTCACTCCGATGCAGAGAAGTGTTGTCGGAGCCGGCAACCTGAACCTACTCCTGCAGGAAGCCCTGAACCACAATACCGCAGGTATCAGCCGTGGCGGCTATACCTACAAGTTCGGTGACAGGGTCATGCAGATCCGCAACAACTATGACAAGAATGTCTTCAACGGCGACATCGGCATCGTGGCCAAGGTAGATTTGGAAGACAGGACACTCACCATCGACTTCGACGGGCGAATGGTCGAGTACGATGCCACTGAGCTGGATGAGGTCACGCTTGCCTACGCCACCACCATCCACAAGAGCCAGGGCTCGGAATACCCCATCGTTATCATTCCGGTCCTGATGACCCATTACGTGATGCTTCAGAGGAACCTCATCTATACCGGCATCACCAGGGCCAAGAAGATTTGCGTGCTTATCGGCCAGACCAAGGCGCTCTACTATGCCGTGAAGAACCTGACGGTGAGCAATCGCAACACGCTGCTCAAAGAAAGGCTGAGAGGCACAGTCAGCGATGCGGACAACGCCCAGTCTTCACCCGTCCAGTACAGCATACCCGATTCGCAGTACTACTCCATGGTGGCCGAATCAGAGGAAGGCTACAGCAAATAATCAGACCTGTAATTCTCCAAATACTATTTCGCTTCATAAAATAGAGCATCTGCCGGATTTGAGCAGAAGCTCATTCTATTTTTGCAGCGCATTCAAATGAATAGTATTATGGAAATCAAGCAGAAATCAAGGAAAGACAAAATGGTTACGCTCTATGACAGAATCGAAGCGAGAACTGCAGAGCAAACATTGAAGAAGATTGTCGAGATTAACATGGAAGACGAATTCTACATCAATGAAGGAAAAGAATGGGCTCATCAGAACATGGTAGAAGGCGCGACCTTCAAACTTACACCTATCAGTCTATACCTGTCAACGCCGGGGGGAAATGTTTATGACGGATTGGCATTGTACGACACGATTGAAACTTCCACTACTCCCGTTGAAATCATCTGCTCCGGGAAAGTTATGTCCATGGGCATAATAGTCTGCCTTGCCTCTTCAATACGGAAAGCTCACAGGAGTACGACATTCATGATACATCAGGTTTCAGGAATGAATTTCGGTACGCTTCAGGATATGAAAGAGTCGGTCGAAGAAACAAACCGGCTAAACGAAATCATCTTTGATATCATCGTAAAGAAATCAAAGGTCACGAGAGAAAAACTGGATTGCATAATCAGACAAAAAGAAGACTGGTATTTTTCTGCCGAGGAAGCTTTGAATCTAGGCATCATTACAGAGATTATTGATTAAAAGTAAATATTTATTACTTATGCCTAATTTTGGCAGAAGTATTTATTATCTTTGCACCATCATGGCAAAAGAATACTTCAAACATTACGTCTGGCTGCTCCAGACACTACAGTCCAGAGGGTATTGCACCTATGAAGAATTGAACGAGCTCTGGAAAAAGAGTTCGCTCAATCCGGATGCGAAGAACATATCCAAGAGAACACTGGCAAACCACAGAGAATCGATTTTAGACATGTTCGGAATCATCATTTCTTGTGACAGAAGGACCAATGAATATTACATTGAGAACAAGAACGAGATTTGTGACGGCGGTCTTCAAGAATGGATGCTGGGAGCATTGTCGCTCGGAAGCATGCTTCATGATGATGCCTCACTGAAGGGAAAGGTCATATTTGACAATGTCCCATCAAGTCAGAAGCATCTTCCAATTATCATTGATGCTTTGAAACGATGCGTCATGGTTGAATTCTCATATAAGAATACCGAAATGGCAGAGTCACGTTCTTTTCTTGTGGCCCCATATTGTGTACGACTGTTCCGGAAAAGATGGTATCTGTTAGGGCTACGTGAAGGTACGACTGAGCCTCACTTGTACTCCCTAGACAGAATGACTGACGCATATTCGACTGAGATTGAATATGATTACCCGGAAGATTTTTCTGCCGACGTGTACTATAAATCCTATTTCGGCATTGACCTGCCTTCAGGGAAGCCCGAAGTTATTCGCATCAAAGCCTCTGCCAGGCAGTCTGACAATCTCAGGTCTCTGCCACTCCACAACTCACAAAAGGAAATTGAATTACTTGAGAACGGTGAAACAATTTTTGAGTATCGGTTAGTCCCCTCCTCCACTTTCATCGGAGAGATCATGATGATGCAGGGTTCAGTTGAAGTACTTGAACCGGCATCCCTCAGGCAGAGAATCCACGAATTGGCACAAGAACTCGCAAACATTCATAGATAACAGATCACTATGGCAGCAAGCAATAAAAGAAGAATCCATGTCTACATCAAGACGGTAGGAGACATGTCCTCCGATATAGTACAAATGTTAAGGACTGCATCCGGCAATTCCGGAATCAAGTTGCCGAAGTATATCAGTTTTTTCATCACAGACAATACATTGACCATAGACATACGCGAACAGGAGTGCGTCAACGCCAGCGGATGCGATGAAAGCCTCAATGCGACCTGTAACAACATGCAGACAGACAACGCGGCTTTCGAGGGATGGGCTGTCTGCTTGAAGGCATGGCTTCTAGAATGTGAGAATGTCCGTCTCAAATGGGATATCCCTACGGAACGGAACAAGCATTACAACCGGTTCCTTTACCGTGTTCTACGTTTTTCCGAGGCCTTTCCAAGTTGGTTTTCTGTCTCCGACGAAAATATGGGAGAGGTTGAAGGATTTGCTGAAGACTTCACTGGCCTAAGGAACAACTCATTCAGCAAAGCACCAGAATTAAAGATAAAACACGGTGGAGATTTCGGAGAGACAGAAATGGAGTTCAAGATGGCAAACGAATTCAGCAGTATTCTTCGAAATCATTATGGGCTTGACACCATCGACAGGCAACTTCCGATTGGTGTCAAGAAGGATGGAAAGCAATATTTCACCGGAGGCCTGTCGGCAATTGATCTGTGGGGCCTAGGGAAGGATTCCATCTCAGTAATCGAACTGAAATACAATGGCGGTGAGCATTCTAACCGGAAGGTCGGCATCATTTCCGAGTTGTTCCTTTATTCGTGCGTCATTAGAGACATCATCAAAGGTGTCATTTCAGCACCTCAGGCATGCCCAAAGCTATCAGAAAAAGCGTTTTACGAGAATTCCTGCAACATCGCAAGCGTCAGGGCTGAGATGTTGTCGAACGGTTACCATCCCCTTCTCGAAAACAATTTCATACTTGAACTGCTTAACTGCAATGCTTTCTGTGATGTGCCTGTGACATTCGGAAAATCGAGTTATTCGTATTCCGAGACGAACTCTTCTCTCATCATAAACCGAGACTGATATGGAACCCGGGTACAAGAAAGATCAATATGTGAAGCATCTACGCCTTCTGGACCGCAAGGTCTTCTTCGAAGGAGCAGAGGGCGGAGGATTTTGGCATGGGGAGAATGGTATGGTTTCGCTCCCTTTCATTCTCAAGAAGGAAGACGCAGATAAGAACCTATGCCCTGAGATAAGGGATGAGGCAATAGATTATTTCAGAAAGTATGATATCGATTGGTGGGGTGATGCGGAAAGCGACGGGAAACATGTTTCAGGGCATCTGATGTCTTCCCAAGTAGCCTGCCTTAACCACTTATTTCCAATCCGTAGGAATGAAACAGCAGTATTGGCCGTCATCAACAACATCAAAGGGATGCCAGTCCACTTCAAGACGGTACTTCCCGCAGAGGATGACGGCGGGTTCATAGCTTTCGAGAAGGTCAGCAGCAGGGACTATCTCGGTGAAGGTAGACTATCGAGAGGGTCGTTCTGCACATCCGTCGATGCATTCATCTACGCAGTTGACGACAACGGAGAGAGATGGCTGATTCCGATTGAATGGAAATACACTGAATCCTATGACCGGAATGACCTCTCTACTGAAGTGGTCAATGGTCATGACAAAGGTAAGACCAGGCTGACGAGGTATCCTCGACTCATTGACTCTTCCGATCAGCTGGCCAGTCTCCCCGATTACATCGGATCCATCTATTTCCAGGAGCCATTCTATCAGCTGATGCGGCAGACTCTTTGGGCTGAAAGGACGTGCAGTAGCATGGAGGAAACTTTGTTCCAGGCAGAGCACTTTGTCCATATCCATGTCTGTCCTAAGGGGAACACGGCACTTCTTGGGAAGGACTACACCCAAGTCTCCGGGAAGTGTGGTATGGAGGCCGCCTGGCGGGAGATGATAAAAGAACAGAGTCTCTATCACCTCGTTGATCCGAAGGAGCTCATGATGCCCATCCAAGGGCTGAATGATTCCCTGTTCAAATACCTTCAAACCCGTTATTGGAGATGAGGATAGTTCAGATATCAGACACCCACGGCAGGCATCATCTTCTGAAGAATCTTCCAGACGGAGACGTGCTCATCCATTGCGGGGACTTCAGCGACAACGGTACAGAGGAGGAGGTCCTGGACTTCCTCAACTGGTTCATCGACCTTCCCCACCCTCACAAAATATTCGTAACCGGTAACCATGACCTGTGTCTATGGGATGCGGACAATATCGAAGATCTGCCCGACAATATGCATTTCCTTCAGGACAAAGGTATAACCATAGACGGCGTCCGATTCTTCGGGATAGCGTACAACCACCCGACCGGCATAATTCCAGACAACATTGATGTATTAGTTACTCACGAGCCTCCTCTGGGAATAATGGACGAGACTATGGGAATGAATTGGGGAAATCCGGACATTTTGAAACGGGTAAGCGGCATCAGGCCCAGATATCACCTGTTCGGTCATGCCCATGAGGCAAGCGGCATAGTTCAAAGCAGGGACACCATATTTTCCAACGGTTCGGTTCTGGACGACCTCGGAGAACTGCGCTTCTTGCCAAAGGTTTTTGACATCTAAGAGATGAGAAGTATCCCTTACAAAAGATATGACAGATTCCTCGGGCATGAACTGTCTGAAAAGGAGACAGATGAACTGACTGCCTATTATGATGAATGCCGTCAGAACATATTGAAGGCAGCACGAGGAGGATGTGTCGCTACGGCCGGTACATTCATAAGAGAGGCCGGATATATCAGAAACATCTTAGATAGAAAATAATTTCAGAAGGGATACGCCGGATTTCTGCGGAAGCTGAATATAATTTTGCGAAAAATCAATCGCAGAATTATGAAAAGAATCAGCTCATTTCTTATTTCAGTGTTATGTGCAGCAACAGCCTTTGCACAAAGTACCAATCCTCTCAACTACAGTGGAAAGATGTTTGTCTCTTCCTATGAAGTGCTGACAACGCCTCGTTATGTGTCATACGAAGATCACGCAATTCTCAATTCAGAACTCACCATGCCTGTAATAGAGATTACCACCCTGATATCAGACTTCGAAAAGGGCACACTCACAAGTGGCGAAACTGAATACAAGATCAAGGTAACAGGCACGAAGAAATACACTCTGACAGATGAGTCCTGGGCAGTAGTAATCTACATGGAACAGCAGGATGGCCCTAACAAATTCGAATATGTGTGGAGAGAATATGGAAATGCATATCTCAACACTATCTTAAAACAGGAAGACGGGAGCATCAAGATTATGCGTATGAATCTTTCACACAAGCCTCACATCGCT
Organism: Porphyromonadaceae bacterium; assembly: GCA_022840285.1. Taxonomy (GTDB): domain Bacteria; phylum Bacteroidota; class Bacteroidia; order Bacteroidales; family Dysgonomonadaceae; genus Petrimonas. The sequence continues at coordinate 17,113 of JALHIE010000037.1, read as the reverse complement.
TCTCCAGATGAAGCAATCCTCCAGATGCTTAACAGCTATGGTGGCTATTAGTCGTGGACTGAGAGAGAGATTGTTGTGCCGTTGATTTCCCACTGGCCACCGTTGGTTCCTGTTTGAGAGAGTTCATCTGAGACGATGACAACTGGATTACACCGGGCGATTTTCTTTATGACCTCCTCACGGTTATGCTCCTTGCCTCTAGAATGGAGGTACTCCAAAGAGTCGATAAATGTAAGTCTGACGAAGCGGCGGCGATAGGAGCCCCAGATTCGGTCGCTGATTGCCTCTACATTTCCATTCTTGATTGTAGTATAGTAGGCAAGAGCCCCCTTTCCACGATGGCTGGGCGCGGCGGCTAATCTGTTGAACATCGATTCGATTGTTTCACGGGAGTCCTGCTCGCAGAAGAATTCAATGCTGACATAACATCTGTCCGTGGTTCTCAAAATAACCTCCATAGCCTCTTCCAGGGCCTGCTGACGCGGGCCGCCGATGATGTAAACCTTGTTTTCAAAGTCGGGAATTTTCGTTAAAATTTCATCCATACTGTCCATTATTTAGAATTGGACTGCAAAACTATCAGGGCCTTCGGCAAAAATGTGGCATATAGACAATAATATCTCTGGGCGAATCGGTAAGCTTTTTCAAAAAGCCTCTCCGTTCCGTCCTTACAGGCGTTATTGATATGTTCAGTCAGCCGTTATCTGTCCCGCCACCGGTCAGTGATGCCCATCCCTTTCAGGACAGCCTTCACTATCGGCTTCAGAACGACGAACAGCACGACGATGAGTAACACGGTCATGACATCCTCCATAGCTCTTGATTTTTGAGTTCGACATATCGGACCGGCATCAAGTCCACCTTCGGTTTCTTTTTCCCTCCGTTTCCTTTCTTCCGGCCCGGGGATTGAAATATTTTCTGCTTGCTCGCAGGCCGCGGAGCACAATTAGCCGGACATGACAGCAAGAATACTCTTCCCGCACGGGAAGGAAGATTGTTCCTGTCACCTTGAAAAGGTTCTGTTCGGTGTTTGTGGGAAGCGGCCTTACTTTGCAGAACGATATTGAAAATCCCAAGGGCCGGACTGGAAGAGAACTCTCTTCCGATAAAAAGAGAAAGACGTGGCCATGGCCATCGGTATATCCGGGTGCTTGCCAATAATGCATTTGTAGGCCTGAGAACGGCATATCTTTGCATTATTGGCAGACAATTAGCCGTTTTCAGCTGATTTGCCTGCCTATAATGCACATAATCGAATCTACAGGCAATATTGCAGCCATAGCCATTGAAACGGTGGCCGAAATTTTACGAACTGGCTGCGAACCGGAACCGAATGTGGCTACTCTTTGACAACTTTGCAGCAAATCGTTCCTGTGGGCCTTTCCAGTTGCAAAGTTGTCCTCATTTTTGCTCATTTATGCGTTTTTCGCTGACAACTTTGCACATAGAACATTTTGTAGGGCCAATTTGCTGCAAAGTTGTCACAATACGGACGGAAGAGATCTACCGCATGCATTCCGCTACCCGTTCAAGCCGCAAGTATGGCAACACGTCCGCGGTGAAACCCCATACTTTTTCGGGTGAGCCAAAAAACACTGAAGTTTCACATGTGAAACTTCAGTTTCAGCCGCTCGCAACCGGGTCCTTCCTTGAAGGGGAGGAAGCAGGTGGGGGTCAGAAAAGGATATTATTTATTCAAGTTTCGCCTTGAAGAGCCCGGAACAACATTATCCTGGAACATGCGAAACTTGAATTTATAAATATATCATTTTTTTCTTAAGCACATGACAAAATTTTAAAAATATCAAATGGCTGGGGCCTGAGAGGGTTCGCCAATTATCAGTTAATCATACAAAATTAGTCCTTTCCATTGAGTTTACAAAAAGATAGGACTCAAATGTTGGGGATTACCGTGTGAATCCCACTATGAAAACTTATAGATTTAGCGGACATAAGCATATCTGAAGGCAGAGATGGAAAGAAAAGCGGCCCGAAGGTCGCTCTCCTGAAGTGTCAACGGAAGAGAAGGCTTAGCTCTCCTTCTCCTGTTTCTCCGCTTTCTGTTCCTTGTCCGCTACCGGGTAGAAACGGGTGGCAACAAGGATGACGCGGTTGTGCTTGACACCGTCGGCATCAGTCCATTCCTCGGGCTTGAAGTGCCCCTCCACTGTGATGAGGGAGCCCTTGGTCAGGATGTCAAAGGACTCGGCCTTCTCATTCTTGCGCCATGCCTCGATGTTCATGAAGGCTGAAATGCGGGTGCTCTCGTCACCGCTCTTCTCGGTGCGGCCGACTGCCAGAGAGAAGCGTGCTACGCTGGTATTTGCGAACTGGCGGATCTCTGCGTCACGACCCACGAAACCTGATACTGCGAAAGTGTTTTCGAACTTTTTCATCTTTGTCTGTTTTTAGAAGTTATTGAATTGATTAACGGTACAGGTAACGGGGTGCAGGCATAGGGCAAGCCATGGACTGAGGCGCAAATACTCGTTTTGTTTTCGACGGAATTCGGATGAAAAGAAAAAGGAAGATTTCCGTTTCACGTCATTGGCCAGAGACCGTGAGGTCGTCCCGGAGCACGAAGGTGCGCTGCGCCCCAACTTTGTAGCGGTAAACAGTATTCAAATGCTTCGCCCGGAAAACAGGCAGAGTGAAAGAGGTTAATTCGGGAACACGGAAAGAGCAGTCAGACTGAGCGGGTCAGAAAGTGGCCCAGAGTTCCAGAAAGGACGCGCACAGAACATCAGCCTTGCCGCTTCGGCAGTCGAATGTGCCAAGAAGGACAAAACGGAGACATACTCGTGAACATACAGCCATAGACACAGGCATAGCGTGATGAAGAACGGCATGGACCAGTCCCATCCCAACCAAAGGCTTCCCAGTGAAAAGCCGCTGCCCAAAGGAACGGACAATAACAGATGCCGTCAGTGTCAAGCCAGCGTCTCCCCTCGCCTACCTGCCAGTTCAGACAACAGACAGGCACGTCAGAGAAAGCGGGAAAAGAAACAGCAGATGGAGAGCGGTTCTCAGACTTCGACCAGGAGAGCATCCTTTGAGCCGCCTGGAGCGAGCGGAGGGTATTGAATAAGGCTGAATCCTTATTCCTGACCTAATGTACGGAATCTATCTTGCAGTTCTGAGATTCGTTTGAGTAGATTATCAAAGGAAAGATGCTTTCCGTACACGAAGTGCTCCTGCATCTCGGCATAGTCAGCTTCCCATTGTTTGATACACCTCTCGGGAGGTATGAATTCAATGGCTTCTGGATAATCTTTGTCATAGTCTGCGTATCCGACATGATAGAACTTGCGACGGTGCTCGACGATTCGGCCATAGAGTTCCATATCCGAGAGTGCCAACTTTCCGAAGTCCGTATCCATCAGTTTCTCCAGGTCATACAGATGTCGTGTCATCCTCAAACTTCTCGGTTCAGGCTTCTGGAACTCCTCATTCAGCAAAAATGCCTTTTCCAGAAATGTCCTTGACGGCAGGACTACAGGTATAGTACATTCGGTTGCGTCGTCATCTTCCGGGAAATGCTCGCTGATAATGGAACTGATGGTCCGCATCTCAAACGGCTCATCCATCGAAAGACAACTGATTTCAATCTTTACTCTTGATGGAACATATTGAGAACTATCAGATGATACAGAAGGATAATTGACATAAACCACCGTAGGATCCGCGTCAGATGAAATGGGATTACCCGCTTCATCTGCAATCTCGGGCTTCACTTCATAACCGGAAAGGCCAAGCGCTTTCATCTGTGCATCCAGATCTTCCGCAAGAGCATCAACAATGAACTTGCGGCTCCTCTTGCGGAGATTCTTCAGCTGGGTATTGTTGTCCAGTTGAGGTACGAAGAAACGGTAGTTCAGAGCAACGTCAATGTCTTCCGAAAAGCGGTCTATCAGATGCCAGCCCTTACTCAATGACGTTCCACCTTTGAACTCTAAGAAATCCTTACAAGACGTCTTGAAGAGAGCTTTCAAGGTCATACTCACCCACCAATCTTTCTCAACTGCATACTCTGGAAGATGTTCCTGGCCTGCAGCCTGCTGGAGGATCACTCTCCGTTCCAGCAGTTCTCTGTCTATCCACTTTGTCATTTTTCAATCTCCTTTGCGATATTCCAAATGGTTTTCCTTACCCAGATGGGAGCTACCTTCAAGTCCTGCTCAAATGTTTCAATGGGCAGGTTCTGCTGAAGTAGTCCTTTGATTATAGTCCTATGCTGATCTGTCATCCTGTCTTCGCCAATGGACTTCATTGCTTGAATAAGAACGGCCAGAAATTCATTTTTGACAGCGAAGTTCTTAGGAACGCAACGTTTGAACGTGACCGTTCTCGGGCCAACCTCAATCTTACGTGCAGAACCAGAGGTCAGATACACATAATTCATGGGAACCTGCGTAGAGAGTCCAAGCATGTTCTGAGCAGCCTCCCCTGTCGGCAGCACCTGTGCATTGTCCCGTCGTGCTATCGCTTTCACGATGTCAACTACATCTGGATAGAGAATTCCATATCGTGTCTCTATCGGTTTATAATAAACCCCTTTTGCCAAACGGCACAGCAATCCCTTATCAGCAAATTCAGACAGGACACGACTTATAAAGACATCATTACCTGTCTTTGCAAAGTCTGATACAAAGAACAAAGTCCCAGCCTCGCTTTGTTGTATTTGTTGCTCTATGTCATCTATAATTCGCATAGCATCCAAGTAGAAAGTTTTTGCAAATATTTCTACCTGCAAAAGTAAATGATTTCAGGATAACAAGCAAAATAAATCATAAAAAAACAGATTTGCCATTGTGATTTAATACTGCAGGTTGTTTGTCTCTGATGTTTGGTTTACTCTTTTGCTATATATTCAAACTAAACCATACTCCTTCTTATGAAAAGAAAAATGACCGCAAATGTTCACGTGTGCCAATGAATACAGGTTCTCATCTATGCCTCTTTTTCTTTTCATCAGAGTGTCATCAACATCCAATGTACGGACAGTCTGGAGAAATAGCCTATTTTGGCACACGTGTGCCAAAATATTCTCGCATCTATTTGTATATCAATAGATTTGTAAATTCTGAAATTTTGAAATGGAAAATACTGAAATCGGCTTTCGTGTGCCAAAGTATTTCTGCAACTTATTCATATATTGTAGTTTACAAAATTCTACAAAATCTAATTGGAAAATTCAATATTTTCTGCATCGGGAAATAATCTTAAAATTTCCAATTTAACTTTCAATCTTACCTCAAATTCTCTAACTTTGGGAAGCTGCTGAGGCACCAGGCGCACTTTAGGCCTGTTTTCGTACTTGGTGGGACCTAAAACATGCCCACCAGGCGCACTTTAGGCCTGTTTTCGTACCTGGTGCATTTTAGCAACCAAGTGATAATATTGTAAAGCGCTATTTATTAAGTGATTAACAAAAGAAACGTTCTTTGAATTTTATGACCAGGCGCACTTTAGGCCTGTTTTCGTACCTGGTGGGGCCTAAAACATGCCCACCAGGCGCACTTTTGGCCTGTTTTCGTACCTGGTGGGGCTTAAAACATGCCTACCAGGCGCACTTTGGCCCTGTTTTCGTACCTGGTCAACCTAAAACCTAATAACAAACCCACCGGGGGCATCCGCCTTTAGTTATGCCCTTGGCAATAATTATTTTAGTTATGAACAAAATGTATCACGTATTCAGTGAAGGAGAAAATGTGCTGTTCAGGGAGAATAGTGACTACATCTTCTTCAACAACAGATTTGCTGTTTCAATTTACACGTATCAGTTGCAAGCTTTGGCGGAAACCACTATGTCTACGCATTTTCACTCAATTGTGGAAACTGCAGACGAAAAAGGGGGATTGCCTTTGCACGAGCTGACGACAACCATGCAGCACCTGGTGGAAACTGTAGACGAAAAAGGGGCTTGCCGCAAGGCAACCCCCTTTTCCTTCAATAAACGACCGATTCTGCAATAGATCGTTTATTTTTCATCGTTGTACAATTTGGCTACCTGTCCGGCATCCAATGCAATATTGTACATTTTCAGTTCATCTATTAACCCTACAAAACCGTCCCAGCCATCAGGGGTGCGGGACCAGGCCCAATCCCATTTGGCATCAGCTTCTTCGTATGTTGTACATGCACCTATCATTAACGGCAAGACAGTTTCGTAATTAAATGCACCGGTTCCGGTAAGACCTGTCTTGGTGGTTTCATCCCATTCCATTGTTTCTTCTCCGTTCACGTAGAATACCAGTTTCTTGGTGTTCATGTTCAGGGTTACTACCAAATGGCTCCATTCACCATTGGGAGCAGAGAAATCCATCTGGTTGTCTGCATCTACCCAACCGTCTTCATTGGTGTGAATGGTAAAGAACGGTTTGTTTTGTTCCTGCAGCTGGAATTTCCAGGAATTCCAGTAATTGTAGGACATAATGTAATTACCGGCTCTTGTGGAATCGGGTTTTACCCAGGCCGAAATTGACAACTGACTTCCCAACAAATCGTTGGCCGTATAATCGTTAATTCTCAGGTGTGACCCGTTGCTAAAATAAATGGCATTACCGGCTTTACCTGTCTTAAAACTGGGTAAATTTGTATTCTCTCCAAATATTTCAGACGGCCCCATGGTGAGCTCTGCAGTCCAGCCCTTACCTGCTGTTTCGAATTTGTTATTGCTCACTGATTCATCAAAAGTCATACCCATGATAAGAGCAGTTTCAGGAATTAATCCGTATTCAGACGCCAGAAATATTTCTTTTGCCTGAGTCAGCTGTACCACTAATGCATCTACTTGTGCCTGAGTGGCTTCTTTATCGTTGATAATTGTTTTGGCGGCATTTACCACAGTTGTAAAGGCCGTTATGGCATCGGCAGGAAAATCGGCAGACAAGGTAGGAGAATTCAACAGCGTATTGCATTCATCAACAAGTGCGCTAAGCTCAGTTTTGTCAGCTTCTTCTACAACAGGATCATCTTTATCGCAAGCGGTAAAGGAGCCTGTCAGCAGTGTGAATGCAAACAATGCAATAAGAGCATTTTTTAAGTTTACTTTTTTCATAATAGTGTAGTTTAAATTGTAATTATTATTGTATGGCATGGTTAGTATCAATCTCGGATTGCGGTATGGGGAAATAGAACCGGGGGTCTGTCCATTTGAGATTGGGAGCCAGGGCTGCTTCGGCCACTTCCCTGCCCCAACGCATAAGATCAAAGAAACGATGGAATTCAAATCCCAGTTCTTTCCTTCGTTCGTTCCGAATAATTTCGCGAAGTACAGACTGGCTTGCCGAGACCAGGGGAGACAACTGAACTCTGTTTCTGACTTTGTTCACTTCCGTAATGGCAGACTGAGTCTGGTTTGTTTCGTTCAATGCCTCGGCTTTCATTAACAGGATATCGGCATAGCGAATGGCGTGGTACGGGATCACCGATTGGGCTTTGGCCTTGCCCGGAATCATGTCCTCGTTGTATTTTTTGACCAGATAACCGGTCGCTTCTGACCATGCAGCCGAATAAGTAGTATCGTTGAACCAGGGTTTACCATCACGGCCTATGGAAATGTCCAAACGGGGATCGTCCAGACCGTCAACTGTTTTTTCTGTAAATGCATCTACATAGCTCTGGGTGGGTGCATTGAAATAGTAACCTCCCTCCATGGAAGGAGCAAACCATACGTTCAAATGATTGCCCAGTGATACCTGATCATTATCTACGTAACGGATGCCAAAAAGAACTTCACGGCTATCTTCGGCACCGGCTTTAAACAGATCTTCATAGTTATCCTCCAAAGCGTATTTACCCAGGTTTTCCAACGTTTGTATATGATTCAGGCTCTCTTCGTATTTTTTCTGATACAATGCCACTTTTGCCAACAATCCCAGGGCAGCACCTTTTGTTACCCGGCCTTGATCCATGTCGTAGGAGGCCGGCAAATCGGCTTCTGCTTCGCGCAGGTCATTTTCAAGCTGTGCATATATGACAGGGACATCACTCAGTCCCACATAAATGGTTTCGCTGGTATTCTGAGGAGCCAGCTTCAGAGGAATCTCCCCAAAAATATTTACCAGGTTAAAATAGGCATATGCCCTCAGAAATTTTGCTTCGGCTACAAGACGATTTTGGAGTGTTTCGTCCATCTCAATATCGGGCACGTAAGCGATCACGTTATTGGCACGTGCTATCGTTTCGTAAGTGTTCTGCCAATAGGTATTCAGAACACCGTTATCTGCCTTTGCCGATAAATCGTCTATGCCGTTGATATCGGCCTGGTCGCCGGCATTTCCGCCTTTGACAGCGTCATCTGAGGCTACATCGCCGAATATCCACAGCGTACTACCGTAAAGCGAATTATACACACCTGTAGTTGCCGCGATCGCATTCCCCTCAGATATGAAAAAGCTTTCCGATGTATATTGTCCTTTCAGGTCGGCCTGGAGAAAATCGCTGCAGGAAGCGGCCAGAAGGCCAAAACCGGTTAATGCCAAAATGGATTTTATTGTTTTCATAATGCAATCGTCTTAAAAAGTTAAATTTAACCCAATGGTAACGCTCCTGGCAACAGGATACGTTCCCCAGTCAATGCCGTTGGCAATATCACCTTCAGCCGCAGAGTTCGTACTTACAGTCATTTCAGGATCAAGCCCTGAATAATTGGTAATCGTGAAGAGGTTTGTTCCCGACAGGTATAAACGTATGTTGTCAATATGCCATTTCTTGGTATTCGGAATGGTATAACCCAGTTGAATGTTCTTGAGCCTGAAATAGGATCCGTCTTCCAGGAATCTTGTGGAAGCCCTTACGTTATTGGCCTTTGCTACCCAGGAAGCGCGCGGCTGGGTATTGGATGTACCTTCACCGGTCCAGTGTTCATTGTAATACCTTTGGGTAACATTGAATCCGCGGTAGAATCCTTCTATATCATAATTTACCTGCGAGAAGATCTTTTGTCCGAATGCTCCCTGGAAAAATAATGAAATGTCAAATCCTTTATAGTCTCCGGATATATTCAAACCTGTTGTTACCATAGGAATAGAACTCCCTGCATAAACCCGGTCGTTGGCATCTATGATGTTGTTGCCATCCTGATCAACGTATTTTACGTCACCCGGCTTGATATTCTTTCCCTGGTAAGCCGAGGTCAAGACTTCCATCTCGTTCTGGAAGATCCCTGCCATTTCGTACAGGAAGAAGGAACCTATGGGGTAACCCGATTCGGTTTTTGTAGCATAAACACCTGTATCTACCCTTCCGCCGTAATAAGGAAATTCCAGATCTCTCACCTGGTTGTATAAATAACCGGCATTTAACGAAATATTGAACCCACCGTCATTGAATTGCCTGCGGTAGAATATTTCCAGGTCCACCCCGGTATTCAATACGTTTCCGGTACTGTTGAGGTACGGAGGACCTGCCAGACCCGAAGAAGGCGGCAATGATGCCGGCAACAACATGTCTTTGGTCGTTTTATAATAATAATCCAGGGTTATCCCAAAGGTGTTGCCAAAGAATTCCATATCTAACCCCGCATTGAACTGACTGCTGGTCTCCCACTTAAGGTCTTCATTACCAAGAAGAGACTGGGCAAATCCGTCGTAACTGTTCCCTCCATAAACATAGTAATAATTGGGAGTAAACCGGTCCAGATAGGAATACAGGGGAATATTCTGGTTCCCTATGGCGCCGTAACCCACACGGATTTTCAGTTTGTCAATGTTATCTGCCTGTTTCATGAACTCTTCTTCTTCCATGTTCCATCCCCCGGATACAGAATAGAATGTTCCCCAACGGTTCCCCTGGCTAAACCGGGAAGAACCGTCCCGACGAACGATCCCTGACAGGTAATACTTCTGCTTGTAATTGTAATTGACATTGGCAAAAAATGACAAGAGACTGGAAGACCATTCGGTTTGGTTATTGTTCTTTTTAGTAGTTCCCAGACCCAGGTAAACGAAATTCGGATCTGCGTTGGTAAATTCGCTTTCAGTGGCGTACAAACCAGATCCTGTGTTTCTGATGGCTTCACCTCCCAGCAACGAGGTAATATTATGACTGTCTCTTATTGTAATGCTGTGATTCAATGTAGTGTTTACAGTCCAGGTGTTCTGTTTTACCGTGGAAACATCCAGGCTGTTGGTGCTGTTGATCCTGTTGGCTGTCCCCCACGTCTTGTTAAATCCCCTCATTTCGGTATCGTTGTAGTCGTTACCGGCCGTGGCTTTAACAAAGAAATTGGCCGGCAGTGTAAGAAGTACACTTCCTGAAACAAGCAGGGATTTGATCTTTCTTGTTCTGTCAGTGTTGACACACAATCCTTCTGGACTGTAACCGTCACCAAAAAACGAATTGTATACCGAATTGCCGTAATATTCAGAAGGCAGATCCACAAACTTCTCGTTTTCATCGTAAACGGGTATGGCCGGATTCCTGAAAAGGGCATACCGTACCACACTGCCTCCTTCACCGGCATATCCGTCTCCCGAGCTGGAAACCAAACGGTTATTTGAAAAACCGCCGCTTACGTTCAGACTAACTTTCAGCCAGTCTTTCACATCGGAAGAAACGTTGGAACGCATAGAATACCTGTTATAATCCGTCCCTTTGATGATCCCGTCCTGTTTGAAAAGTGTACCGGAGATCAGGTATTGCGTTCTTTCGTTTCCACCGCTGAATGAAAGTTCGTGTGAATGGATGGGAGCAATCCTGAAAATTTCTTCCAGGTGATTCACATCGGGAAAATCCTGTACCCAATCTCCCTGGATCAATTGCCTTTTCACAATAGAAGCGGCATTATCCGCAGTTGCAGCCTGGTTGTATAATTCAATATATTGCTCCGTATTGGCCATGGGTGTTAGTCTGCCGTGAAACTGGTACCCCAACTGGGCATTGTAACTGATTCTGGCTTCTCCGGTTCTTCCGCTTTTTGTCGTTATAAGAATTACTCCGTTGGAAGCACGCGAACCGTAAATGGCTGCCGAAGAAGCATCTTTTAGCACGGTTATATTCTCAATTTCGTTGGGGGAAATATTGTTCAGAGCACCTTCCTGGGGAATCCCGTCCACGATATAAAGAGGCTCGTTGCTGGCGTTAATGGAGCCTACACCACGGATCCTGACGGCAATGGGCGATCCGGGAGCACCTGTCTGTGTTGCCACATTCACTCCGGCCACACGACCCTGCAATGCCTGTTGAGCCGAGGCTACCGGTGTTTTTGTAAGGTCCTTGTCTTCCACTTTACTTATGGCTCCAAGGACATCGCGCTTTTTCTGTACGCTGTAACCCACCACTACCAGTTCATCCATAACCATGGATTCCTGTTCCAGATAAACATCCAGTGTTGTCTGTTCTGTTACCAGGATCTCTTTGGCAGTAAAACCGATGTATGAAATTCTCAGGGTAGTGTTCTGCGGTACGGTCAGACTGAATTTTCCGTCAATATCTGTTGTCGTTCCGCTGTCTGTACCAACTACCAACACAGTGACCCCTATAAGAGGCTCTCCCGTACCGGCCTCTTTGACTGTTCCGCTGATTTCCAAAGGCGTTTGTGCCGGCAGCAAATTGGCAATGCAACCAAATAAAATGATCAACAGTGCTTTTTTCATCATATCTATTTTTTATAAATGGCGTTTTTATTGATCCTGCTCCCGGTCGGCAATTCCACGACCAGGCATGCCTGGTCTGCCGGGATGGTTATTAAGGCCTGATCCTCTACATCTGTGGCCAGGTAACTGGCAGAAAGGATATCATACAGATCTGCCTTCTTCCCGGATATATGATAGGTAACTCTCCGGTTTTGTTCATACGGATTAAAGAGTAAAAAAACAGGATGTGACGGATAGGAATAGAAATCAGTCACATTGCAATCATGTTTCAAAATACCGGGTACATCCGTTGTGTCTGTGATGGCTCCCAGGATGCCAACAGGTGCTGTACTGTATAGGCTGAACATGGATTCTATGGGGTTGTCGGGATGCCATTTGGGGCCGTCTCCCAAGGCTACAGGATGAACACCTTTCAACCTGGGGCTGTCGTAACAGTCCTCGTACCTGAGTCCTTCGTAAGCAATGACAGATCGTGTAAAGTCTTTCATTTCCGGTAACCATTGGTTTTCATCTGCAATCTGGTCAGGATAGAACAGACGGCAGGCATTCACATTGTTCAGCATCCACTTGCCTATGGCCCGGGCAAAGGACGGCTGGTATTTGACCATGGGCACTAATGGCATGGCCATCAGGATACTGTTCATGAAAAAAGCATAACCGCCTCCGTCAATAATGCTTCCCTGCAGGCCGCTCACATCGTACTGACCCCATTTACCTACGATCACTCCCCACCCATTCCGGCCAAGGGAATCCCGGTTTCCTTCAAATACACAATCCAGCATTGTGGCAACATCGTAGTTTGTCCCTTCTTCGGCATTCAGACGGGCAGCCGTATAGATGCCAATAGGCAAAAGGATTTCATAAAAACGGCTCTCTTCTTGGTCATTAAGTACCTGAATGGCACTTTTGGCATGTTTTAGGTAACGGGGATCACCGTATTTCATATAAGCCGAGTACAGCACGTACCCGTGACCGCCGGCAGCATCCTGCTGGAGCGGAATATTGTTGACCATGCCCTGCATACGGGCATAATCAAAATAAGAGTAGTCGTATTTCCCATTTAGCACAGAATCGGCTTTACATAACTGTTCTGCAATGATCTGTTGTATGTTGTCTGCATTCTCCACTGACGGAAAAATATCGCATACATTATAATAAAGGATGTTGGGCAAAAGATCGTACCACCAGTCACGACCGTAACCTCCTCCCAATAAGGCCACATGGGGGTTGGTGTTATTCATCATGATATTCCAGCCGTTATCAGAATTGAAATAATTCTGGACCATCTTTACATAATTATACCCTTCCTGATTGGTCTTATCTATGCCCATCAATCCGGCCCCCAAAATGGCTGCCAGAGAATTAATGCTCTCATGGAATTCTCCGTTGTTCTTGTCAGGACCCTGGCGGGCATCGTTTACTGCAGTATACAATCCAAATGTGAATTGAGGGATATTGCGTTGATTGTCATCCAGCCAGATCATAGTGCCTGCCGGAAGGCCGGCATTGAAATCAAAGACATAGTCATCAAAATCCCCGGCTTTTTGTTTCCAGTCAATGATCTTGTACGGTTGTGGCATATTGGGCATGAGCTCAATACGTTCAACATTAATTTGTTTTACTTCGCTGCCGTATCTGTCAGAACAACTGTAGAACGGGAGCAAAAGGAAAAACAATGCTGTGAATACAAAATTTTTATTCATGATCAGTTAGTATATTTTGTATCTATTTCCTTAATTATATGCTTGGCCAGAGGCAACGAGATCAGCTGTATGGTCCCCACAATAACCAAAGCATACTTTAGGGCGAACAACTCGGACACCTTGTAAGATAATAAAATGAAAAGCAGCATGCCAAAGGCACGTCCAACAAACAGACCGATCTCGTGACTCATAATATAAGTATACTCATTCCTTTTCTCAATCTTCTTAACGGCATCAATGGTTTTCATCATGGTGGGAAAATAGGCCAGATCATGAATGGGCTGAAACATAACCTTGAAGAAAATAAATATGATCACACCTGTTGCGGAAAACATGATTGCATTAAACATAGTCCCTATGAAAAAAATTATAAGACCAAAACCAAAGACAGTCATTCTGTGCCTGGGTTTGGTGACGCGGCCCAGCACATACACCAGTATGGCCGTCAATGCTCCGCTAATTCCCTGTATCAGTCCCAGGGCACCTTCATCTCCGACAAGGCGCATAACTAATATTGCAGGAGTAGTGACTAAAAAACCTTGCACCATTCCTTTCAATCCGGCCAGAGCTAATAATTTGTGCCACAGAATATGAAACCTGACATAGAGGAATTTTTTTTGAGAAGGATTTTTAAATTTTCCCCTGGCCAATACAATACATGCACAAATGGATATTAAAAATGCAACTACTGTAACTATCTGATAACCAATATTTACACTAAGAGGTCGTCCAAAAAGTGATGATCCCTCAATAGTTCCCAAAAAAGCACCTACCATCAACGGCACCAGGATACCCCACATGGAAAAGAAGAAAGTTTCCAACCCAAAGAAATAATTGCGGTTAGCATCGTTAGTCGCATTCAATGCCAGAAAATAGCGGTTGGTCCAGAAAAAACCTGTAGAGAATCCCAGGATCAGACCGGTTATTCCCAACTCAACAATACCTATGGAGTTGACAAACATCATGGTTGCCATTACTATTGTCGATAGAACTATCCCAAAACCGTACAGGAGACTGGAACTGAACTTTTGCAACAAGAAACCGTTCAATAGAGAAGAGAACACGATCCCGGCATACATGCAAAGCTGATAAATAGCCACATAAGCAGGCATCCCCGTATTTCGCATGATATAAGCCCCTACAAAAATTTCAATGATGGGCAGGATCAATGCATACAACATATTGGTTATAAGCAGAGTCCTGATGTTCAGAGACTGTGAGCGAAAAAACGCGAATTCTTTGAATATATTCTTTCCCACTTTATTTCAATGAATTATAAATTTCATTTATAGAAAAAGTCGCTTTACATATCACTTCATCACTGGCACCGTAAAATACCTTAAGGGTATCGCCCGTAAGGTAATGGCCATTGGTAAAAACAACGTTGCCAAAAAAACCGGTCTGTTCATAAGGGGCAATCGGTTCCATGACAGGCTCTTTGCTGCGGGCCAGCACTTTGGAAGGATCGTTCAGGTCAAGTAATAAGGCTCCAAGGCAATAACGATTCTCTCTGTTGGCTCCGTGATAGATCTCCAGCCAGCCTTCAGAGGTTCTGACCGGAGCACCTCCGGCCCCTACCCTTTCCGAATCCCAACTTTCCGGGCGGGTGACGGCAACGCATTTGTGATTCCCCCAATGCAGGCGGTCGGGAGACTCGGCAAGCCAAATATAATTGCCGCCCAGCTCGGGGCTGCTCGGCCTGTGAAAAGCATAATACCTGCCGTTGATCTTTTGCTCAAAGATTGCGCAGTCTTTGTTATGTGGAGGGAAGATCATTCCCTTGTGTTCAAAGTAACGAAAATCTTTGGTAACCATAAGGCCTACTCCCACGGCTACGGGTGATACCTGGGTAAAAGTGAGGTAATAACCATCTTCCATGGTAGCTACACGACAATCTTCAATTCCGAAAGATTCCAGAAACCCTTTTCCAAAAACAGGTGGATATGCAGGGTCTTCCCGGAAATTAATATCGTCCTCACTGCACACCAGTCTAAAATAAGACAAGGTGGTCAGATAATTCTGTCCTTTATATTTAATGACGCGGGGGTCAGAGGCATCCAGCAAAGGATCATCCTTGTCAAAATGCAGCACTTCAATTTCCCCGCGTTTGTTATATACAGGAAAACTGATCTTGCCGGACACCTGGGCCGGTCTTTCGGCAACACGCAATATAAGCCAGGTTTTGCCGTTCATTCTGAAGACTCCGGGATTCAGAAGACAGGTAATTTCCATTCCTTCTATACCGGGTTTCAGGTCGGAAGGTTTTAATAATGGATTACTATCTGAACGTTTTGCAATATCCATAGAATAGTGTTTTTTTCAAAATTAGCTTTATCCGGGAAAGGACAGGGTATCCAATTTTTTCAAATTGGTTTACTAATCTTACAAAACAAGAATAAGATACTCTTTGTGTGCAAAAAGCATACTTCTTCCGTGTGTTTACAGACAAAGTATTGTATATTTGAGACTAAAGACAAAATATTGTTGGTATAAATGAAAAAAAGGCTGTTGTGCTTTGGTTTAGTTCTCGTGTGTGTTCAGCTCTTTGCGCAGAATTACGATATTCAGCGACTGACCAATAACGACGGATTGTCCAACAGTTCTATAAACATCGTTTTTCAGGACTCCAGACAGATCATGTGGTTTGGAACCTGGGATGGGTTGAATATGTACAACGGCAGTGGTTTTAGGGTTTACAAACCAGTACCCGGGAATCCGCAAAGCATCAGTAACAACATTATCCGGGACATCATCCAGGTAAGTGAAGATATACTGTGGATCGCCACAGATGTCGGGATTAACCGCTTCTCATTAAAAGACAGGGCTTTCAGAAGGTTTTTTGTAGATACTCTGCAAGCAGGGATCACCAACGAGCATTCCTATCATATTGCCTTCGACCGGTCGGGCCGGCTCTTTGCCTGGGTCTATCAGCAAGGTTTGTGTAGCTACGATCCGGAAGAAAAGCAATTCCACCGCCTGCAAATTGCCGGGGACATGAATATCAGAAGCATGGTCTTTGATGACCACAACAACCTATGGATACTGACAAAAGAAAAGGAACTCCATAAACTCTTCTTTAATGGTGGAGCTAACATCCCCAGAGCAAGTGAGATCAGCAGGTTTCCCCTGATTTCTGAGGTAGAATCTGTTTTTTATGTGGATCACTACGGCCTGTTTATGCAAGCAACAGATGGTACGATGTATTTGTATGACAATACCTCAGCAACCTTGAATGAAACGGCTTTTATTGTCCCTGAAAAGGGAACAGTCAGGGATCTTTGTTGCAGGGATTCTGTCCTTTACCTTGGTACTGACAAAGGACTGTATTCTTATGATCTCAGAAGCGGCACCTCTTTGGAGATGATAGGAAACTGCTCCGTTCTGTCGGTTCATTGCGGTACACAAAACATCCTGTGGGTAGGAACCGATATGCAGGGTATTTTCAAGATCGTCCCGTCGCAGGAAAGATTTATTACATATTCCTCACAGAACGTTCCTGACTTCGGGAACAGTGCCGTAAGAACTTTCTGTGAAGACTCGGAAGGTAACCTGTTGGTGGGTACAAAAGGAAGTGGCATATATAATTTCAGGCGGGATGAGAAAAGCGGAAGACTGGTATTACATACAAATTACAGAACAGAGCATGGACTGACAAGCAACTCGGTTTTCACTATCACAAAAGGGGAAAAAAGTACGTTCTGGATTGGAACAGACGGGAATGGGCACCAAAAGCCCTCAAAATCCCCACCATCGCCTGGCCCATACCGATGATATCCCCGGACCGCTACCCGGATTCCTGGTAGGAGGGCC
>JALHIE010000154.1:6261-7895 GCA_022840285.1 Porphyromonadaceae bacterium | reverse complement strand
GGTAGCCCCTTGTATGCCCCTTGCAAGCCCCTTTGAAGCCCCTTTATGTATTGCCCCAAGTCGATTGATATACAGTCTTCTATGAGGTTGAAGTCGAATCTGTCCTTATAGTTTTCAAAACGATTTATGATGCCGGCGTGCGCCCGGTTGTGAGGGTTGAGCGGCAGATTTCGCTGATGTTTCAGGAAGTTTCGCAGGTAAATTACCTCGCCGTCGATGCTTGGTATGTAGCCCCTCCGAAGCCCCTCGAAAGCCCCTTCGAAGCCCCTGTCCGTCAGCCCGGTTTCGATGATTACCCGGCGAGGGCAAACCTCGTAGAATCCTGCGATGTCGCAATTCTCGCAAAGGTATATCCACAACAGTTTCTCGCTCGGGGTAAGGTTGAAGAACCAAGCGTCCTGCCATTTGTTCGTATTTGTTAATCTATTTGCCATTTTATGTGAAATTATACTATATGATTTTATTGTAAACACTCCAAGGAGTTAAACAACCCCCATTTTTCCCCTTTTTTCTTTCGAATTTCGACGTTTCGCACCCTCTCCGGTATATTTCCTTAACCGGAGTAAATAAGTGCGGCAAACGAGCGATTTTCGAACATTGTTTCCGTGACGAATCCCTTTCGCCTGCCGGGGGATGTACTCCAACAGGCGAAGGATTTCGTTATATACTTGGTTACTAATTAAATACATTGCTATTTGATTAAGAAACGACGAGAGCCGGGTTTCGTTGTCATATAGTTGTCGTACAATTCCGGATGTTCTGCCTTGAAGCGAGCGGAATCGAATACGGTACTCGGGCGGCTTGCTTTCCACGTTGCGAGGGTTTCGCCGTTGTACGTTATAGCCTCTGCGTCTGCGAATGCCAGTTTTATGAGTTCTTCGAGTTCGCTTTTTAGCCGTTCTTCCTCTTTTATCCGGGCTCTACATTCACGCAGTTGCCTGTATGCCGATAGGGTTGCCTCGTTTACTTCCTTCGTCAGCCCCTCGGTGTGCGTGGTGTATTTGGCGAGGATGTCTGCGGCGTTGATTGCGGTAGGCTCGGCGTCCCCTTTGACGTGGTCTGTCCAAAAACGCTCTGCTTCCTCGACAAGCCAACCGTAGAAGTCCGGGGCGAATGCGATGTCCCGATAGTCGAAGGCACGTCCGGAAGATAACCAGGCGAGGCTTCCCTCGTGTAGTTCCATGACGCCGAGTTGCCATTGCACTTGACAAAACCAATGCCGGGGCAGGTCGTCCGGGTCGATAGTCGCCTGTGTGGTCTTGCATTCGAGAACGCCCTTGTTCGCGTTGTTGCGAGGTAGTCCGGGAATCCAGTATGTACGGTCGGGCGAGGCGATTAAGAATTCCTTTGCGTCGTTTACTGCGACGATGTCGCCTGCTGATGCTTTGATAACTTCCCGACCTGTTGCGTCCTGCCAAAATTTAGCAACGGCATCTTCGAGGTAATGCCCTGCGAGCATTGCGAAACTCTGCTCCTTCGGTGCATCGATACCTTTCAGCCTGCGCCAAAGTTGGTAGGGTGTTTCGAAAGGGTTAAGTCCTACGATTGTGGCGATTTCGCTGCTGCCGATACCACGTTTGCGGTAGGCGAGCCAATCGTCCCTGTCCTTTGCTTTATAGATATGTGTTGCCATT
>JALHIE010000154.1:0-6228 GCA_022840285.1 Porphyromonadaceae bacterium | reverse complement strand
CTGCCGGGGTGTTGCTGTCGGTTTCGTGTAGGTTTCCACCCGGCGTTTTGCTTCCTCTGCCTTCTTCTTCGCTTCCTCTGCGATTTTCTCGGCGTTGGCTACATTCTTTCTGAACGTTTCATCGACCGTTGTTGTGCCTTCCTTTATTGCGTTTGCGAGGGCACGGAGTTCGAAGACCCTTTCTTTGTCGATTTCTTCGAGTTTCTTTACTGACAGATAGTCGAACAACTGCTGCTGTGTTACGCCGAGTTTTCCGAAGTATTCGACGATGCGTTGGCGAGAGGTTTCAAGGTCAATGGATTTTCCGAGGGCAACCTGTTTCACCTCGTTGATTACCTTCTTCGTAACTGCCTTCGGAATAACTTTGAAGATTGCGTTCCGGAAAGCGATTGCCGAGGCTGCATTACCTGTTACGACCTGCATATCCTCGGAGTAGGTACGTCCGTATTTGTCGGTTATGCGGCGTTTTACCTCAACGGAAACGGCGAGGTTGGTTTCGAGGTCGTGGCAAACGCCCTGCGCTGTAATGGTTTTGCCGTCATTTCCGACGATTCTCGTCTGCACACGAAGGTTGCCCCATGCCCCGGCAAAAATCTCTGCCATTCGGACGGATAGCCCTTCGATAACGGCGTTGTCGCCTTCTGCTCTGCCCCTGCGAAGGGCGTAGAAGCAATCCTCGGCGGTTTCGGTGTCCATTGTGGCGAGGGTTGCGATTTGGTTCAAGACGTGGGTAATGTCCCGGGGATAGCGTTTCGCTGTTGCGATTTGAATGTCAATTTCTGCCCGATTTACGGCTTCGAGCAATTCTGATTGACTGACTTCGATTTGTTGAATTTCATTCATGATAATTGTTTTTTAATGCCTTCCGGCGGTTTGAATTGTGTTTATTTATCAGATTGAGTGCGGTACTTGCGTTTATTATTAATGAAAAAACTTGTATCTTGTAAAACGGCTTTACGCATCACGCCCACGTATTTCGTTTAACCATAATTCTGGGTCTACATCTTTTATCCAAGCCGCCTTTTTTCGTAATTTTTTCAAATATTCCTCGTTAATAGTACGATTATGATGTGTTTGCTGCGGCGTGGTTGCTGCCTTTTGTAGTTCAAGGATTTCGGCAACGGTAAGTCGCCGCAATGGTTTCGTGAGGTCGTGGGTGGTCATTCTCTTTGCAATTCCAATCTTTCGGTTATTACTTGATGTTTCTGCTCCTCGATAGTGCTGTCGATAGCCTCGAACAGTTCGTTGATAGTGCGCTTTATCGCCCCTGCCCGGAGCGTGCGCCCCTCGTATTTGGTCTTGATTATTAATACGATTGCCGGGTGCGCCCCGAGCGTCATTTCTGATACCTCGAATTTGAGAATGTCGTAGTTGCTTCCGAATCGGTCGCTTAATTTTTGAATGACGTCCTGTCGGATTTGTTGGATTTCAATGTCTTTCATAATGTATCAAATTATATTAGGTTAGTAATTCGATTAACTGCTTTGTTCCTGCTGCTCCATACGGCGGCGAATGTGCCATATCGTTGCCGGGGAGTGAATGTTATACTTTTTCATAAGGTATGCGGTTACGTACGTGGACGCTGCGCCGGGACGCCTCATTATTTCGCAATATTCTCTGTATATTGCTCTGTCCCTTTTTTCTTTTTCCGCCGTGTATGCGGTTTTAACGTTTCTCATAGTGTAGATTTTTTAGGATTTTATTGTTTTTTCTTAATTCGCTGTGTTATCGGTTTTTATTCACTTATTTGTTTATTTAACTAAAAATACCGGGCAAAATTAAAAATTAAATTTAAGATAAAAAAATCTTTCTAATTAAAAAACTTAAATTTTTATGAATCTTACTGATAGCGAGCGAATTAATTTAATCGAAGCCCATGCAGGGCTTTCGACCAATGCGCTCGGGGTGTATTTGAATGATTGAGGGCTGCGTTTGCAGCCCTTTTTTTATCCCCCTGTTATAAAGAGAAACCCACGTTTCACAACGTGGGCAAACTCTGTTCACCTCAAGGTCGATTACGTCTGTGACCGATAAAATGTTGATAATCATAATGTTTAAAAACTTAAATTAAACACTCGGTTCGAGCCTCCCGCGAGAGGAGACCCCAGCTTCTATATTGTTCCCAATAACAAACAAAGACTGGTGTTAAAAGGTGTTACATTGTTACTGCAAATATAGTGTTTATTTCGTAAGCGTCAATGCCCTGCCGTGAAAATCGGAACAGAAATTCGCCCTTCGATGTATAGTCCTGCCCCCTGTAAGCCTGCGGATATGCCTGTCGTTGCCTCGACTGCGAATTTCTGATATCGCTCGTAGCGCAACGAAAGCCCTGCGAACACGTCCGTTGTGAGGCTGTGACGAATCCCTGCTGCTGCGTTTACGGTGAACAGGCTTTTCGGCTTGATGTAGCGGTCAATGTATTGTGTCGTTGCCGGGGCGAATATGCTTATCGAATCGAGCCTCGCCTCGAATCCGGAAACCCAAGCCCGATAATTATCCCCTGCGTATTCGTGCTGATGTATCGGTATAACGAGCGTCGTATCGAGGTAGTAAGGTATTTCGATAGTGTCCGATATGGCGAGCAGCGTCGGAACGGCTTTCGTGAAGTATCGCCGGGGCGTTGGCTTGCTCTGCTGCATGGCAGGCGAAGATATGCGTATCGTGTCATACACGACGACGGTCGTCGTGTCGGTATATGTGCTTGTCCCTTTTCCGGCTCGGTTGTTATACGTGCCTGCGACATATCCGACCACGACGAGTAGTGCCGCCGCTATGGTGTAGCCAAGTATCTTGCTCATACTGCGAATTCCGTTACCTTCCCTGTTTGACAATATGCTGATGTATCGAGGTGTACCCAAGAAACGCCTTTTTCGAGCCTTACAGGGTAGGGCAGTAGGTGTGCGATACCTTTTATCTCGCTGCGTACTTCATCGGCTGTATAGCCCAAAAAAGTGAAGTCCCCGGCGCACCAAAGGACGTGAGCGGAAACGTAGGGCGACTTCCGGGTTGCGACTATCTCGCAAAGGTTGCAGCGTGAGCCTCTCTGCGTCAGTCCGTCGTGGTTGCAGTATATCGGTACGTTGTAGTGCCTGCGAAGGAACAGTAGCGTTTCGAGGTAGTCCTGCCGGAAAAAGCCCCAAGCCCTGTCCCCGAAATAGGCGACGGAGTGAGGGCAGGCGAGTTCTTCGAGTGTGAAGTATTTTTTAATTTGTTGAATTAGTTCCGGTCGTTCCATTTTCTTTTTCTTCCTGTTTGACTTCGATAGATTCGGTAACCTTTTTTCCGAATATTTTCCAAATGTTAATTTTTACCTTCTTTCCATGCGCTTCGAAGTAATTTATAAGGCACGATTCAAGTTCGACGCCTATTATAATAAGCATAAAAATAACAGGTAAAATCGGAATTTCGAGAGGTGCTCCAACTGCCTGCCCCAAGACGCCGGACAGAAATATCCAACAGATGTAATCGACAGCCTTGTTTAGTGTGCGGCGTATTGCCCTCGACTTCTTGATTTGCTCCCCTCGCTTTCTTGCTGCCTGTACGCCGAAACGTAAATCGACAATAATAAGGATTGCGGCAAGAAGGAAGAACCACTTCATCAAGCCTATTATTTCAATGAACGGAGCGAGGGCAGCCGACATTGTTGCGGAAAAGATATTTCTGTCTGAAATCATCACGGTTGTCTTTTATGCGTATTTGCGTACGCTGATTATTGTTTCTTTTTACTTTTTCTGCTTCCCCACCACCCACGTATCCGGGCGAGCCACGTGCGCCAATTTTTCTTCACAACAAAAAAAGCACCAATTTTTCTTCACAACAAAAAAAGCAATGAGCGTTAATGTGATTGCGAATAACGCAATATCGAGCGTTCCGAAAAGTGGTCTTGCGAGTATCATTTTGCGAAAGCGTTATAGCGGCGTGCCTGTTCCTTGAAGTAGGTCGTACGATAATGCCCGGTCAGTTTCGTCGATGCCTTTACCTTTGCTGTTACCTTTACGCCCTTCGTTTGTACCGGGGCAGGGTTTGACAGGGCGGCGAGTTCCTGTGCATACTGAAATGCGTCCTCGAGAAATGCGATTACCCATTCCGTCCACGTCCAACCGTTCGCTTTCTTGTCCTTCAAGGCTTGCGCCTCGCCGACGGTCTTCATTATAAAGTTCACAATCTTCGATATGTTTGTGAAGTAGATTTTAATCCTTTCGATTTTGTCAAGTAGTTTCATGTCGTTTGTTGTTTTTCAAATTCTGTTCTTTTTTCCAAGCATCTTATCAATAGTGCGTTTGCGGTATTGAAGGAATGCGCCGACCGGGATTCCGACCACTATGCCGGCGCATACATAAATGAGCATATTCAATATCATATCCCGAAGGCTGCGAGTATGATGTGAATGAGTGTTGCGAGGAAGCCTGCGACGACTTCAAAAAGTGCAATCCAATTTTTCATTTTGCTTGTTTTTTAGTCAGTTATACATATGCGCAGCATTGTTGTCTGCCTTGATATTTTTGCGTATTGTGCCGCCTTGTTCCCGATTGACATTCGGCAGCGTCGGGCGTGGCTTGCATCTGTTTCCCCTTCCTTCTGCTCCGGGTTGACAACTGTCAGCACTTTGATATCGCCGAGGGTGTCATCAAATTTTGCTTGCAGGGCGGCTTTTTCGGCGATTAGGCGGCTTACAGTATGCTCTATTGTTCTGTACTTCTTTTCGAGCATAGTCTTTTGCTCTTCGGCTTTCAAATACCTTTCACGGTAATGAATGAGTGCGATTGCTGCTGCGATGAACAGCAAACATAAGGTTGCGATAATTGCGTAGGCTGTTGTTCCCATATACATTCTTTTTAGTTGTTAATGATTTCGGTGTAATGTTCCGGGAGCAATTCGCCCCGGGCAACCATGTCTTGTAGCAATGCCTTTACAGCGTTTTGAAGTCCTGCCCCAAATCCTCTTTTTCCTCCGACTTTTTCAATATTTTCTTTTCTGTTTTTTGGGTAATATACTTACTGTTTTTCAACGTCTGTATCTTTCTCATAACTTTCTCCTTTCTCTTTTCATTTATTTTTTCCACCTCCAAAGATTCACACAACACAGCCTTTTCGTATAACCTGTCCACTTGCTCATCATCATCCTCATAATCCGGCACATCCGGTAATTCTGGGTATTTTTTCTTGGCTTCTGCAATCCATTCGTAAAGGGCTTTTATTTCTTCCCTCATCCGTAAACACATCAAACCAAAGTCATCCCCATAAAAATCAGATTTTATAAAGGACTCCATTGCTTTTGATATTCTCAATTGTCTATACCACAACAAAGCCTCCTCATCAGACATTCCCTGAATCTCCTCATACTCTGAAATATCCACAATCTCCATGTACTCACCGCCAGAAACAACAAGTACTGGTTTTTCCATATCCAAGTATTTCTGTATAGAAGCCTCCTCTGTTTTTAGTATTTCCTGCGACTTTCTTTTTTCCTCATTTGCAAAAGCCATAATATTTTCGGCTCTTTTCTTTGTTTCCTCATCTTTATACCTGGTTGCTTGGTACGCATTTAACAATTCATCCGCACCTTCGACCACTTTTCTGTGTTTTGCGATAAAAGAAGGCTTCAATTCAAACATTTTTCCTATTACATCAGATTCCTTATCCCAATAGTAAAAGGAATTATTTTCGCATAAAAGATTATAATACTCCTCTCTTGTCATGATTTATACCTTATAACGTCATTATTTAATCCGTCAGGAGACCTGTACAAGAACCCCTCACTGACATTCCCACTACCTCTTGGTAAAGTTTTTACGTATATCAACACCTTTTCGTTATCCTTATCCCAAATAAATTCGCCTTTTACCGTGGCACTTGAATGTGTACCTGTTGCGAAAACCATTCCGAATGGTGTGAACTGTGAAATCATATTATACTCAAACCTCCCGCTTGTCGTACTTACTGCTTCAAGACCTTCAGCGAAAACTCTTGAATAACAACCGTTGTCCGTTATTCGTAATACTGGAAGTCCCCCCGAACCCCCATACACATTATTGTCGTCAAATACCAATTCCGCTTTTCTTTTACCATCGGAATTTACGAGTCTAACATAAGATTCCGCACCAGCCGCCGATGAATTCTTTGAATTTTTTATCTGTACTTTATATCCATTGGCATCTCCAACTGTTTCTAAAAATTTTACGGTCAGATTGTTAATAAACGCCGATGCCGCGATTAGGTCGGAAACATC
>JALHIE010000153.1 GCA_022840285.1 Porphyromonadaceae bacterium | reverse complement strand
TGATATCATATTAAATTAATCTTTGTGAAAATTTGTGAATCAACTTCTTTTCAATAACTTTGGTGGGCTATAACGGCGAATAAAACACTAAGATGTTAGCGGTAATTTTACGAAAACGACATAAATACTAAAAAACAATCCGATGAAGCTATAAGTAACTGTTTAAAAATAAAAACAGAAATAAATCATTACTCTCAAAAGTTATGATGATTTGTATTTATCAACAATTTAAAATTTACAACAATGACACAGTTACAAATGATTAACAAAACCAAATCAATAGCTCAACAAGACGAAAATGTTTCCGCAGTTTTTATGTACGGTTCATTTACTAAAAATGAAGGCGACAAATATTCTGACATCGAATTTTACATCTTTCTAAAAACCAAAGAAAACTTTTCGGCTGAAGAATGGGTAAACCAAGTTTATCCTGTCGCTTTATATTTCATTAATGAATACGGAAGTGAAGTCGCTATTTTTGAGAATATGATTAGAGGCGAATTTCATTTTTTAAAAACAGACGAAATAAAAATCATTAAATCGTGGGAAGGAATTGTTGCGTTCAGTGATTTTGACCAAATGAATTTAATTGACAAAGACGGACTTTTAACGGAAACGCTAAATCAAATCAAAGTAAAATTCCCTGATAGAACCACAGACGAAAATATTTTGTGGCTAAGCCAATCATTACTGAATGTTTTGCTGACAACGAACAATTTAATCAAAAGAGAAGAATTTGCCCACGCCCACCAAAGCTTGACGACTGTTCAAAAATACTTACTTTGGCTCATCAGAACAGTAACAAATAAAACTCAACATTGGGAAAGCCCGACGAAAAGTTTGGAAAAAGATATTGACCAAGATTGGTATTCAGAATTTATACTTACAACATCTGATTTAAACCCTAAAAACATAAATACAGCCTTTCAAAATTCATTGAAAATATCTGAA
This sequence comes from Porphyromonadaceae bacterium, assembly GCA_022840285.1. Classification (GTDB taxonomy): domain Bacteria; phylum Bacteroidota; class Bacteroidia; order Bacteroidales; family Dysgonomonadaceae; genus Petrimonas. The sequence goes on along the minus strand of JALHIE010000153.1, from coordinate 1,483 downwards.
AAGCTGTTTGACAAACTAAATGTTGGACTAAAACTCAAAGAAATATTAAAAAGAATTGAATAAAAAACTACCGCTAACAAGGTATTGCCAAAAGCGGGGCTAAAGTGCTAAATTTAAAGTTCTACCCTACTATTCCGCCAAAAACGAATTTTATTCGTTTTTTATTTTTAAATTTAACTCATAAAAATTCGTTTTGGCTCGCCTCGGTGCAAAATCGAAACTTAAAGCTTCGATTTCCCCGCCTTCGGCAATACCCAAAACGTTAGCGGCAAGCTGAAAAGACGACAACGACAGTGGTAAATTTGCTGCATAAAGACAAGAAAGAAAAAGGAAAGCCAACCCACAAAAGCAAGAGTGTGGCTGCCCTTCCCTACAACCGTCCCTTCGCAGCCACACACATGCTTTTTTTGCCGACCCGCCGTTCTATTGATAGTTTATCGGTTAATTGATGAATTATCATTAATTTGCACATTTTAAATTTGATTATGAAGATTGTAAAAATAAGTCCTAAGAAATCACTAAATAAAGCCTTTTTAAAGCAACGACCTTTAAGAAGTGAGATTGAATTGTTTAAATCAAACCTGATTAGACTTTTAGACAAAATAGATGAAATTGAAAGAGAAGAAAACCAGAAAAACCATATTCGTGATTTTCTTAGAGACACCTATTACAAGGAAACAAACGAGATAAACACAAAAGATACAAAAGACCTTGTTATACATTTGGGCAAAACCAATAAAGATAAAGTTGGTGTTATTATAGAAGCCAAAAGACCAGGGAACAAAAACGAGATGATTTCCGAAGCGAAGCCAAATTCAAAGGCTTTTCAGGAATTAATTCTCTATTATTTGCGTGAACGGATTGAAGAAAACAATATTGACATTAAATATCTGATTGCATCAAACGTTCATGAGTGGTATATATTTGAGGCATCATACTTTGAAAAGCATTTCTACAAAAACAAATCGTTTGTAAAACAATATGAAGAATGGCGTGACGGCAAGAAAGTAACAAAAGATACAAACTTGTTTTACAATGATATTGCCAAACCATTTATTGATAAAATTGATGAAGAAATTCCCTGCACCTATTTTGACATACGGGAATATGAGAAAATACTGAGAAACACCGATAAAGCCGATGACAAAAACCTGATTGCTTTACAAAAACTTTTATCCCCATTCTTCTTATTGAAAGTGCCTTTTGCAAATGACAGTAATTCTTTAAATGAAAAATTTTATAAGGAATTACTTCATATCATAGGACTTGAAGAAGTTAAAGAGGGTACAAAAAGCATTATTCGCAGAAAAGAGAAAGATAAGCAAGCGGGTTCATTGATTGAGAATGCAATTAACATTCTTGTTACAGAGGATGCTTTACATAAATGAGTCCGCTCCGAAAAGTCGGAGGGATAATTTTAGTTTATAATTTTTCCTGTTCATAACCTTTTATTCACCGGGTGATTTTCACCCTGAAAAATCCC
>JALHIE010000152.1 GCA_022840285.1 Porphyromonadaceae bacterium | reverse complement strand
ATCCATCCCGCCGAGCAGTTCGACGATCGCCTGCACGTAGGGCTCCTGCCGGGTGCAGCTTGGGGATGCCCGGGGGTCGGTCCGCTGCCCCCGCCGGCCCATCCCGGCGTGGCCGGTGGCGACGTAGTGGAGGAAGTCCTCCTTCGGGAGACCCCACCGGCAGTTGACCTGCAGCCGGACGAAATCCGGGTTCTTGTTCGGGAAGAGCACTGCCCGCGTCGGTGGGAGCGGGACCGGATTTCCGCCGTTTGATGCGGCGAGATCGATAACCCGCCGCCACAGCCGGCCGCAGGCGGCTTCCAGGCAGACTCGTGTCCATGAGCGATCAGTGGTTCCATTGTGGGTCACCGGTGCCGCACAACTGCTCGACGCAGGCGTCACTGCATCGCATCAACCGCTCAGCATACGACTCGATGAGATCACGCATAGCAAGGCAGTCCAGCCATGCCTGCGGGATCGCGGACGCCCCGTAGTACGCCCCGGCGAGCTGTCCGTAGATCGCCGCGGTGGTATCGGCGTCTTCCCCGAGGTTCACCGCGAGAAGACAGCCCTCTTCAAATGTGCTGCTGCGGGAAAAAGCCCAGAGCGCCGCCTCAAGCGAGGCCACGACATAGCCGCGCCCCCGGATCGCGGGAGGCTCTTTGCGGAGGTAGGACCCCGCCGCGACTATATCGATCTCGTCGGTGAGCGGGTGCTCTTCCCAATAGCCCGGAACCGGGGAGTACCGCTCCGAAAGCAGCACCTCTTTCGGTGCACCGGCAAGGGCGCCGACGATCAGCCCCCCGAAGAACCGGCAGGCGTCGACGGCCACCGGCAGCGCGTGCGTGGTCCGCGAACTCTCGCCGGAGAGCTCGATCGCCCGGGCCGGCTCTGCGGCGTAGAAGATCGGCACCGGGCAGAGCCGCATCAGGGACCCGTTGCCTGCCGACCGCTCGTCGGTCAGCCCGGGAAAGGGCTCGCGGGTAACCATGAACCGCTCGAGCGCCTTCCGGGTCGTCGTCCCGATATCAAAACAGGTACCGGTGCTGGAGAGGTGCCCCTCCCGGTACCAGCGTACGTAGCGCTCCAGCTGGTCGACGGGGTCAAACCCCCGCTTCTCGATCAGGCTCTCGGCGAGGCAGAGGGCGAGGGAGGTGTCGTCGGTCCACTCCCCCGGCTTGAGATTATGGTACCCGCCGCCGGCCATACCGGTGACGGGCGCAAACGTCCCGGGCGGCCGGAACTCGACTGATACCCCGAGGGCGTCGCCGGCGGCAAGGCCGAGGAGGCAGCCGCGGTAGCGGTCGATTCTGTCCATGGTGTTGTTTCAGGTCGCTTTCACCAAAGACGGTTCCGGTTTGTGCCGGTCAAAATAACAACACTCATCCCTCCTCCTTCCTAAACCCCTCCCCAGGAGAGAAAAACGGATGTCCCCCACCGTTCTGTACCGCCAATTGCCCGGGGAGGGTCTCGACATGTTCATCGCGGAGTTCCGGAAAGCCGCCGCCCGTGACCCGTTCGGCACCGTCTTCATCGTCCCGACCTCACATCTTGCGCGGGAGGTCGCCCGCCGCCTCGGGGAGCAGGGTGTCCCGTTCGTCACCGACGCGGTCACCACCCTCTCCGGGTTCGCCCGGAAGGTCTTTTTCGAGCACGCGACGTCAGAGACGCCGATCTCCGAAGCCGAGTCCCGGCTCATCCTCGCCCGCATCCTCGCCGCAGGCAGGTACCCGCTTCTCGCCGGGATCGGAGCCGTCGACGAACTCGCGACCCTTTTTGAAGTACTCATCATGCGGAAGGTCGATTACCCGGCCGCCCTCGGCGACCTTGCGAGCGCCAAAAGCGCCGAGATCGCCGCCCTCTTCGACGCCTACCTCCGGTTCCTCGACGAGCACGGTCTTGTCGACGAGAATACGCTCTTTGCCCGGGTGACCCGGATCCTCTCCGACACGGGGTGGTTCCGGATGATCTATATCTACGGCCTCTTCGAGCCGATGCCGCTCGAACGCGACCTCCTTTTCTCTCTGCGGGAGTCTGCGGAGGAGTTTCACTACTCGATCCCTTACACCGGAAATCCGGCGGTCTTTTCCGACGACGGTGAGTGGCTGCTCCCGGATACGGTCATCTCCGGGGATGCGCTGGACACCCGCCGCTCACGCCTCGCCGCCCTCTTCTCCCGGTCCGAGCCCGTTGACTGCTGCGGGTTCGTCCGTCTCGCAGAGCGGCGTGACCGGCTCGAAGAGGTCCGGGCGATCGCGCAGGAGATCCGCGATCTGGTCGCCGCCGGCGTGCGGCCGGACGAGATCGCGGTCGCGTTCCCCGACTTCGCATCAGCGCTTCCCTGCGTGGAGGAGGTCTTCCCCGACTTCGGGGTTCCGTACACCGCGTCCGATGGCCGGGCGCTCTCCGCATCGCCGCTTGTCCGGGCGCTGCTCGACGTCGCTATGGTTCCCGCCCGCGGTTACCGGCGGGAGGACGTCGTCGCTCTCGCGACCTCCCCCTACCTGCCGTTCACCGGCGGTTGCGACCTCGACATCTTCTCCCGGGAGGCCCGGATAACCGCCGGGAATTGGGACGAGCGGCTCGCCGCGCTCGCCCGCTCCGTCGAAGAGGAGCGAGAACGGTCGGACACCCCGGAACCCGCGAAATCCCGGTTCGCCGAAAAGGTCGCCGCCATCGAGTCGGCACGCAAGACCGTCCGGGAACTCTTCGCCGATCTCGCGACGCTCGAGGGGACGAAGACGATTGGCGGCCATATCGCCGCCTATCGCGCGCTCCTTGAGCGGTGGCAGGCTCCGG
>JALHIE010000151.1 GCA_022840285.1 Porphyromonadaceae bacterium | reverse complement strand
CCTTACCTGTATGGCGGGTTTAGACAAAAAATACCTGGCAGCGCACAACATTGATGCCAACCGCATTGCAGGGCTTATTCCCCTCAGCGCACAAACCATTACACACTTCAATATCCGCGAACAGCGGGGAATAAAAAACACACAACCCGTTGTGGATGAGTTTGCTCCGCTTTTTCACGTCCGTCACGATGCTCCGCCACTCCTGCTCATTACCGGAGACAGGGAACTGGAGATGCTTGGCAGGTACGAGGAAAACGCATATCTCGCGCGAATGATGAAAGTGGCGGGACACAATAAAACCCGCCTACTCGAACTCGACGGTTACGATCACGGCATGGTGTACCCAGCATTACCGCTGGTAATGAAGGAGGTCGAAAAAATTATAAGGGAGGAATAAGTTCACCTGTACCGGTAACTTATCGACCATCAAAACTATTAAAATTCTTTGTTATACCGTCGGAGACCACATCACGTAAACAGGTATTTACGCCGATTATTTTCTTGTAGCAAATTATGACTTGTTGCTGTATTTATAACTACCTTTATGTTTCCATTCAACCCCTATTTTCAAGCATGAAAAAAACTTATCCATAAAATTCCACAAAGTCAAAAAACGAGGACATGCAGATAGAACAATTAAAAAATATCGACAACACTGTTTTGAAAGCGTTCAAAAAATTGATTCCCCAGCTTACGGGGAGAAACAGTTTTCCTTCCCGTGAAGAGTTGCAGGAAATTCTGCAGGCCGGAAATACATTCCTTTTTTTAGCCCGCGAGAACGATGAAATTTTAGGAACATTGTCGCTTGTCGTTTATGAAATCCCCACGGGGAAAAAAGCGTGGATCGAAGATGTGGTGGTGGATGAAAATGCTCGGGGAAAAGGAGTAGCTGCTTCATTGGTAAATCATGCGTTGAAAGTTGCATACGAAAAAGGCATCGAAAAAGTGGACCTGACCTCCACTCCTGCCCGCATAGCAGCTAACCGGCTTTACCAAAAATTAGGATTCATGAGAAGGGAAACCAACGTATACCGGTTTACCTTTTGACGGACAAACCGCATGCTGCTGTTATCCGGTTATCCTCGAGCACAATCTTTTGCTGTAATGGTAATAAAATTATATACAAGACCGCTTTATGTCAACTAAAATGCCCGTTCTTTTCGTCGGACACGGCAGTCCGATGATTGCTTTGGAGGAAAACAGCTTCACCCGGGGGTTCCGGCAGGTAACTGCGGAAATACCCAAACCCGATGCCATCATTTGTATTTCTGCACATTGGGAAACTGAGGGAACATTCGTCACGGGGATGGAAATACCTAAAACCATTCACGATTTCGGAGGATTTCCCCGGGAATTGTACGAAGTTCGGTATCCTGCCCCGGGCAATCCGGAGCTGGCGGGAGAGATCTCCAATACACTCCGCCCATATTCGGTTGTTCCCGATTATCAATGGGGACTGGATCACGGAACATGGACTGTGCTTAAACACATGTATCCCGAGGCGGATGTCCCGGTTGTTCAGCTAAGTCTTGACCGGTTTAAAACAGCCCAGGAGCATTATGATCTGGCCAAGCAGTTGTCGGATTTTCGCAAACGCGGCATCCTGATCATGGGAAGCGGAAATATGGTTCACAACCTGCGTCTGTTGGATTGGAGAAGGATCAACGAAGAACATTACGGTTTCGGGTGGGCAATTTCTGCTGCAGAAAAAATGCATGGATATATCGCCACAAACAATCACGCTCCGCTTATCGATTATTTTAGTCAGGGTGAAGATTTCCAGCTCTCTATTCCTACTCCCGAACACTATTTACCTATGCTCTATGCACTCGCACTACAAACAGACAACGAGAAAATTGAATTTTTCAACCGGGGATTTGTCGGCGGATCATTGGTAATGACAGCATTGAAAATAGGATGAAAGTCCATTTGTTTTACTTACTTTTCCTCGATTTAAAGCAGGTTTCTCCTAAATTTTGAGTAATTTTGAGTCCCGAAAGTAAGTTACAACTATTATTTATTATTCGGAAAATTAAAAGATGGAAAATTTTAGTCGCGCTGGTTTTGACAACGAAAAATACCTGCAAGAACAAACCTCGGCTATTCTCGAACGTGTAAGCCGCTTCAACGATAAGTTATACCTCGAGTTCGGAGGAAAAATTTTATACGATTATCATGCAGCCCGGGTCTTGCCCGGCTTCACTCCCAACGTTAAAATGCGTCTTTTGCAAAAGCTTAAAGACCAGGTAGAGGTTATCATGTGCGTGTATGCCGGAGATATCGAACGCAGCAAAATCAGGGCCGATTTTGGTATTACCTACGATGTGGACGTACTGAAGAGCATCGACGACCTGAAATGGTACGGTATCCACGTAGCTGCTGTTGTCATTACCCGGTACGAAAAACAACCCGCCGCAGTAATCTTCAAGAACAAACTCGAGTTGAAAGGCATTAAAGTTTACCTGCACTATCCTACGCGAGGTTAT